>DASZXF010000875.1:0-2549 GCA_035546055.1 Ktedonobacteraceae bacterium | reverse complement strand
TTGGCGTATTGCTTCCAGGTGCTGCCGTTGTTGACATCAAGCGAGTTGGAGAGGTCGAAGACGATGGAGCGGCCTGTCTGCTGCAAGGCCTGCGACCAGGCCTGGATATCGGGGATGTCGCCATCGCCCACCCCGTCCATTTTCAGAAAGTCGGCGCCCCAGGAGGCCAGTTGATTGGCCCAGGAGTTGATGTAGGCCTGCGCGCCTGGCTTGCTGTAGTCGATATAGTACATGACGCCGCCGCCGTAGTTGTAGTTGGCTTCATGGCGGCTGGTGTCGGCGATATCCCTGGCGTGATAGCTGGTGCCCTCGATGGGCGTGTTCTGGTTGACTGCGGCGACGGGAATGCCGGGGGTCAGATAAAAGCCTACTTTCAGGCCCAGACTATGCACATAACTGGCCAGCCCGGACAGACCATTGGGGAATCTGGAGGTGTCAACCGCCCAGCGCCCGTACTGATCGACGGTGGTCGAAGGATTCAGGTACCAGAAGTCGTCCAGGAGAATGTAATTATAGCCGTGGGATTTGAGCTGACTGGCTACGACCTGGGCCTGCGCTTCTACGTTGGCTTCGGTGGGATGGGAGCCGATGTAGTTCCATGTGCTCCAGCCCATAAAGGGGGTTGTGGCCGCGCCGTTGTTTTCCAGGACCAGGCGCGGACTGGCGTGGGCGATAGGCGTACTGCGGCTGGCGCCGAGTCCCCAGAAGGAGACGGCGAGCAGAAAGACTGCGCACAACATCAGGCATTTTTTCAGCAGCGTTCCTTGCGTGCTTGGCATACGTTCACTCCTTGCATGGTGGGAGCACTCCCGCGAGGCGGGCGCGCTCCCCCTGCCCTCGTGACGACGAGGAATGATGATCAGGCGATTTCAGGGCATTTCCACGTTGACCTTTGCGGGAAACAGGTGCATCCTGGCTGGCTTACGTGGCAGGCTGCTGCGCTCAACTGCTTCCCGCGCTGTTTCAGGATAGCGCAATCAGACAAAAGGCTGGAGCTGCCATTGTTGATTGGTCCCACCGTTGCTGGCCCATTGAATGATCTGAGCGGAGTCGGTGGTTTCGGCATGGTAGACATCTACCAGGTAGCCGCTGTTGCGGTTGACAATGGTGTAATACCCGCCGCCAGCGCTGACGAATTGCCATTGCTGATTGGCTCCGCCGTTGTTGCTCCACTGGTCAAGCTGGGTGCCCTGGGTGGTCGAGTTGCCGGGCACGTCCAGCACCAGGCCGCTATTAACATTGACCAGGTAAAAGTAACCGCCGCCGGCGTCAACCAGGCGCCATTGCTGATTGTTGCCGTCATGGTTGGTGTACTGAATGACTTCGCCGCCGTTGGAGGTCGAGCCGCCAGAAACATCCATGACTTTGCCGCTGTTGCGATTGATCAGCGTGTAGGTGACTCCAGCCGTGGGCACCGGCACCAGTTGCCACTGCTGATTACTGCCGCCGTTGCTGGCCCACTGGATGACCGCCGCGCCACTGGCCTGCGACTGACCTGAAACATCGGCCAGCAGTCCGCTGTTGCGGGCGGTGATGGTATACACGCCACCGCCGACGCCGGCGATCTGCCACTGTTGATTGGTCCCGCCGTTGTTGCTCCACTGCTCAAGCTGGGTGCCCTGGGTGGTCGAGCCGTCGGGCACGTCCAGCACCAGGCCGCTGTTGCGATTGACCAGGGAAACGTAGCCGGCGCTGGCGGCGATCATCTGCCATTGCTGACTGCTCGCGCCGCTGGCGGCGTTCTGCACAATCAACGCCCCGGCGCTGGTGGAGGAACCCGCGACATCCAGCAGCAGACCGCTGTTGACGTTGACGATGTTGTAATAGCTGCCGGGAATCTGTTGCGCGCCGGTGGTGACACTGAAGTTGGCGAATTGCACGTTCTGCCAGCCATTGACGCCGAGTCCGACCTGTCCGGCAGCGTAGCTGCTGTCCGTGACTGTGCCGACGGTGCTGCCGTCGATCTTCGCGCTGATCGTGCTGCCCTGGAAGGTCAGGGCCAGGGTGTGCCAGGTGTTGGTGCCGAGCGCGCTGACGGTGCCGGCTTGCAGGGTGGTGACGGTTCCACTGGTGGCGTTCTTGAGCAGACTCCAGGCGCCGCTGTTGCTGACTCGCAGATAGTAGGCGTTGATGTGAGCTGGCGTGAAGGGCTGCTGAGTGTTGACGCGGCCCAGCAGTTCCGCCGCGCCAGCCTGTTCCAGCAGAACATCGCAGGTGAGGGTGTAATCGGTCCACTCCAGTTCACCCATGATGGTATAAGGGTTGCCTCCGCCATCCCAGGTAATCGGCGCGCTCGGCGCCATCTGACGCAGACATTGACCGCTGCGCCCACCGCCAATGGCCGCGATTTCAAAGGCGCCGTTCTGATCGGCAAAGTAGCGCGCTTCCTGACCAAGGGCGTAGCCCGCGAAGTTCTCGCTATAGGGCAGACCCAGCAGCGCGGGAGGCGGACTGGTGATGGTGCCTTTGCCCTGCCCGGTGGTGGTGGTCAGGGTATAGACGTAGCCGGGTTGCAGCGTGACGCTGAACGCGCCACCCGCTGGCGTGAT
>DASZXF010000874.1:0-6241 GCA_035546055.1 Ktedonobacteraceae bacterium | reverse complement strand
GGCAGCACCGATGGGAGCAGGGCGGTGAATATCATCATGCATGACTCGCTTGAGAGCGTCAGGAGTTTCTTTGAGGAGTATGCCAGCCCCTTTGGCACGACGGAATACTGCGAGGCCGACGCCGCCAACGCGGTGGGCCTCGCGAAGAAATGAGCCACCACATAAGCGGCGGACAATAAAAACCGTCACAAGTAAGAGAGGATTTCAACATGGCCAAAAGGATAGATACGGCGCGTATTCAGGGGCGGGTGGCCGGGCTGCTGGCGGAATATGGGATACCGAGCGCGGTAGTCGGCGTGCTTCATGATGGAGAGATGAGCGATTTCGCCGTGGGGATCAGGGATGTATCGACGGGGGAGCCGGCGACGAGCGAGACGATTTACCAGTGCGGCTCCATGAGCAAGACCTGGACTGCCCTGGCCTTTATGCAATTCGTCGATGAAGGGAAAGTTGACCTGGATGCGCCGGTGCGCACCTACCTGCCCGGCTTCAAGGTCGCCGATCCGCAGGTTAGCGCCAGCGTGACGCCTCGCCATCTCCTGTACCATACCAGCGGTATTGAGGAAGATTACGGCTATCCTGGCGAAGATGAGGATGTCTATGAGCGCATGGTCGCCGGCATCGCGGACGCCCCGCAGGTTCATCCCCTGGGCTACACCCATGGCTACAGCGCGGCCCTGGGCTACGCGCTTCTCGCGCGCGTGATGGAGGTGATCGACGGCAAACGCTGGGATGCCATCATGCAGGATCGTCTCTTCACGCCCCTGGGACTGAGCAGCACGAGTAGCTGGTATGAACAGATGGACCAGGAGCGGGCCGCGACCGGGCATGTGCTCCGCTCTCTGGAAGAGGGACCAATCGTTTCGCCGCTGGCCTACCTGCCGCGCGCCTTTGGTCCTGGCGGCAATGTCACCTCGACGATCCGCGAAGTGCTCACAATGGCCAGTATCTTCCTCAATGATGGGAAAGCTGCCGACGGAAAGCGCATGATCTCAGCCGCGAGTCTGCGCGCGATGATGGAATCGCGGGTAGCCATACCTGATCCCTACATGTTCGGACCGTTCTGGGCGCTGGGCCTGATCGTGTGCAACTGGCACGGCCAGACGGTCTACGCGAGCGACGGCAGTACTATCGGTCAGAATGCCCGCCTGCGTATTTTGCCGGAGGCGAACCTGGCTCTCGCGCTGCTGACGAATGGAGGACCGCGAGAGAGCTTTTACAAGCACGTGTTCAACGCTATTCTGGCCGAGCTGGGAGCCGTCACGCTGCCTGAACTGCCGCAGCCCGATCCGACCTTGCGGCTCGACCTGTCCAGGTACGAGGGCATCTATCAGCGGCCCGGAACCTGCTACGAAGTGGAGGCCATCGACGGGAGGCTCTGGCTGTCCCTGACCATCGATCCCATGCATGCCCAGTTCCTCGGCAAGCCTGAACGCCTCACCTATGAACTGCTGCCCATCAGCGAGACGCACTTCCTCATGCCCGCGCACGGTCCGCTCGAAGATCCGCAGACTGTGGCCATCTACGACTTTAAGGCCGGCGCGGCACACTACCTGCACACCAATTCCCGTGTTTATCCAAAGGTGGGCGCGGTGCATAGTGTCGCCCCCTGAACCGCGCCCTCCAGGGCAGGGCTTTTTCGTTTTCCGTTGGGCCTCTACGTTTGAAGAATGATGCAGGGCCAGCCGGGTTGCGCCTGGCTGGCCCTGCATCATTCTTCTCTCCTGAAAAAGTCCCTGTAAGACATCTCCTCCTCATTCTACCCTTTTTCATCGGGGGTGGTGTAGCCCCTACATGAAGGTCTTTTGGGAATGGGGAGGTATGGCGAGCAACAGAAGGAAAATCATCAGGAGAGGAAAAAGCGATACATTTGCCTCCAGGGGTCAGCGACTGGACCAGGACTGGCCAATCTGCTAGACTGTTATGCAGCGTGATACGTTATCACCATCTCCACGAATGAGCGAGCAATGAAAGGGAAAAGGTTATGGCTGAGGCGCAAGTGCCGGGAAACAACTGGGCTGGCACGTACACGTACCGGGCGCGGCAGTTGCACAGACCGGAGACGCTTGAGCAGGTGCAGCAGATTGTGGCCAGGGCGGCCAGCGTGCATGCGCTGGGTTCGCGGCACTCGTTCAACGAGATCGCTGACGCTGCGGAGCTGATCTCGCTTGAGGCCTTGCCGGCTGATGTGTACGTTGAGCGCGCGGCGGGCACAGTTTCCTGCAACGCGGGCATGACCTATGGCCACCTGGCCGCGCGCTTGAAGGACGAGGGCGTGGCCCTGCACAATCTCGCCTCGCTGCCCCATATTTCCGTGGCCGGGGCGGTGGCGACGGCCACCCACGGTTCGGGCGTCTCCTGCGGCAATCTCGCGACGGCGGTGGCCGGACTGGAACTGGTGACCTCCAGCGGAGAAATCATCAGAGCGACCAGGGGAGAACCCGACTTCGCCGGTCTGGTGGTCGGCCTGGGCGCGCTCGGCGTGGTGACGCGTCTCACTCTGGATGTGCAGCCGGCCTATGAGATCAAACAGCAGGTATTTGAAGGACTCGCCTGGGACACGCTCTACGACCATTTCGACGAGATTACCTCGTGCGGCTACAGCGTCAGCATCTTTACCCTCTGGGGCCAGACCATCGAGCAAGTCTGGGTCAAGAGTCGCCTGGACGAGCCTGAGCGGACGGAAAGCGATCTCTACGGCGCGGTGGCCGCGACGGTTGAGCGACACCCGATTATTGGACTCGATCCGACTCCCTGCACACCGCAACTGGGCAGCCCCGGCCTGTGGTCCGACCGTCTGCCGCATTTCCGCATGGGCCACACGCCCAGCAGCGGCCAGGAAATCCAGTCGGAATACCTCGTGCCCCGGCGACACGCCCTGGCGGCCATCGAAGCTCTGCGCGCCCGGGCCGAGCAGATTCGCCCGCTGTTGCAGGTGAGCGAACTTCGCCGCATAGCCGCCGACCAGTTGTGGATGAGCACAGGCTACGGGGAAGACTGCCTGGGCATCCACTTCACCTGGAAACGCGAGCCAGCAGCCGTCCAGGCGCTCATCATACAGATCGAGAACATCCTGGCTCCCTTTCAGGCGCGTCCGCATTGGGGCAAGGTCTTCCAGGCGGACGCGGCGGCCATCGCTCCGCTCTATCCACGCCACGCCGACTTCGTGCGCCTGGCCGAGCGGCTCGATCCGCGCGGCGCCTTCCGCAACGCCTGGCTCAAGGCCCACGTGTTCGGCTCCGTGTAGCGCCCGCAGGGTAGGCGTCTTTAGCGACTGATCTCCACATTATCGAGCATACCAAGCGCGTCAGGCACCAGCACCGCGACCGCATAGTAAGCGCTCACGAGATAGGAGATGATGGCCTTTTCGTTGATCCCCATCAAGCGCACAGACAAACCCGGCTGGTACTCGTCAGGGATGCCGGTTTGCTGCAGACCAATCACGCCCTGGCTTTCCTCGCCCGTGCGCATCGCCAGGATGGCCGTCACGTGCCTGTCTGTGATGGGGATTTTGTTGCAGGGCAACAGGGGCACGCCTCGCCAGGCCGCTACCCTGACGCCGTGCAATTCGAGCGCAGGCGAGTGAAGGCCCAGGCGATTGCATTCCTTGCCAAAGGCCGCGATGGCGCGTGGATGAGCGAGAAAGAAATGCGTTCTGCGGCGCCGTGATAACAGTTCATCGAGATCATCAGGCGTCGGCGGACCGTTGCGGGTGTGCAGGCGCTGCTTGCGACTGACATTGTGCAGCAGACCGAACTCCCGGTTGTTGATCAATTCATGCTCCTGGCGCTCGCGCAGCGCTTCGATGGTCAGGCGCAACTGCTGTTCCGTCTGGTTCATCGGCTCGTTATACAGATCCGCGATGCGAGTATGGACGCGCAGGATCGTCTGAGCCACGCTGAGCGTATATTCGCGCGGAGAAGCGTCGTAGTTGACAAAGGTGCCCGGCAGATCCGCTTCGCCCTCGTGGCCTGCCGCCAGGTCAATCGCGGCTTCGCCATGCTGATTCTGGGGCCGCTGCTGGAGCGCCTGCGCCTCTTCCAATTGCAGCCGCAAGCTTTCCGCCTGGCGGAGGAGCGTTTCAAAGGCCTGGCGCGACAGGGACAACACCGTACAGCGGGTGACTGCCTGCACCGTGTAGGGCCAGGTGCCGGTCAGCAGCGAGGGAGAGCCGAAATGCTCACCATCAGCCAGCACCTCCAGCACCGTTTGAGCGCCATACTTTCCCAGGCCCAGCCGGTTGGCTTTGCCATAGGCCAGCAGATAGATGCGGTCGGCGGGCTGGTTGGCCTGGGCAATCACCTCTCCCGGCTCGAACTCCTGCTGCACGAAGCGATCAGCCAGGGCGTTGAGGATATCCGTGTCCTCAAAGCCCCGCAGCCAGGGCAACTCCGTCAGTTCAGCCGGAACCACGCGCAGCGCGTTTCCATTGGAAGTAAAGGTCAGGCGGCCCTCATCCAGCGCATAGCTCAAGCGGCGGTTGACTCGGTAGGTGCCGCCGGAGACCTGCACCCAGGGCAGCATACGCAACAGCCAGCGAGAAGTGATCTCCTGCATCTGGGGCACTGACTTGGTAGTGGTGGTCAACGCGCGCGCGGCGGCGATATCCAGACTCATCTGCTCTTTCAATTCTTCTGCCATGACTCCTACTTTCTCTCCGTAAGATGTACGGAATGGATATGACGTTTTTACATCGATCCTGCAACCAGAGACCCTTTCCTCGCTGGTTGGTCATCACATAGTCTGCCGCTCCCGGCTGCTTCTGTGGCGGAGGCCGTCGTCATCTGAGAGAACCGCCTCGCGGGCGCGTCTCCCGGGGACAAATTCACACCTATGGGCTTCGGCACCCTGGCGCTGTCACTTCTCCGCCAGGCCCGGTGGACCGGCCATTCTCATGCCATACCGCTCCGCCAGGAGGTTTCTCCCGGCGATGGCTTGAGCCACCAGAACCAGAGCCACGCGGGCTTTTCCTGCTCACAAGCATGTTGCATCTTTCACTGGTTGTCTTGCGCTCGCCAATCAGGCTTCGTCCCGGGCGGAAGCGCCTGCTCTTGTCCTGCGGGCCAGAGTTCTGCCGCGACATACTCAATCAAAGCCTCAAGATCGGCCAGAGCTGCCTGCGCCAGAGGAACAGCGGAAGTGGCCACCTGTCCAAGCGCCTCGCGCGCCAGCAGACAATGTTCGCGCAAAAAGTGCTGGCAATACTCTCGACTGCGCGTGCGTTCCAGAATGGAGAGCACCTGGTCCACCTGCTCGCTCTCTGGCGCTTCTGGCCGGGCGTAAAAGGCACGCAACCAGGCGTGATCCTGCGCAGATGCCTGCTGGAGAGCGTGGAGTACGGGCAGAGTCTTTTTGCGGCGCAGGATATCCCCGGCAGGCGTCTTTCCCGCTTCCGCCCGTGTCGCCCAGATGCCCAGCAGATCATCACGCACCTGAAACGCCGTACCCAGATGCCACCCGCACTGGTGGAGGGCTTTGATAGCTGGTTCATCACGACAGCCCAATCTGGCTCCCATTTCCGCCGCGCACGCGAGCAGGGCCGCCGTCTTGCGCCTAATCATCTCCAGGTAGAGAGGGACTGTAACCCTGGTCTGCGTTTCAAAGCAGAGATCCATGTGCTGCCCCTCTATGACCGCCAGGGCGGCACGATCAAAACAATAGCCCAGGCGTGCCACGAGATCGGCGTCCACCCCCTCGTCAAGCAGCGCGAGCAGGGCCAGGCGACTGAGGCTGGCCAGGCCGTCGCCGAGATTGAGCGCCTGGGGAAGGCCGAAAACCGCCCAGGCCGTGGGACGAGAACGCCGTTCCCTGTCCCCATCCTCGATATCATCATGGATGAGCGTAAAATTATGGTAGAGTTCAATCGCTACCGCAGCAGGCAACGCGCGCGCCAGGTGGGTCTGCTCATCGCGCCGCGCCGTAGTCTCGCAGGCTCCCGCAGCTTCATAGGCCAGCAAGAGGAGCGTTGGCCGCAGGAGTTTGCCCGTATGCTGCCGAACCGGCGCGAAATGGGCATCCAGCCAGCCCAGATGATACCCCAACTGCCCGTAGAATGAGTCAAGCACAGGGCTCGCCAGGGCAGAAGCAGGCCTTCTCAAGCGCGCAACCTCTCGCTGGAGCGCGTTTCGCAGCAATTCCGCGTAACGAGTGAACAGATACGTCGGCGGTACCCGCAGGTCCACCTTTCCCTGCGGAGGAACGTCGGGCGGAATTTCCATCAGGACACCTCGCTTTGGGAAAG
>DASZXF010000873.1:0-8062 GCA_035546055.1 Ktedonobacteraceae bacterium | reverse complement strand
AAGGCATGAACAGGCGGGGGGAAGCAGACGTGCCCGCTTCCCCCCGCCTGTTCATGCCTTTGTCAACGGCGCTTGCGCCTGGCTATAACTATGCTTCTACCTCGGCGGCCTCTCTGCGGGCGCGCATGCGCGTGGTCAGTTTGATAAAGAACACCGACAGCTCAAACAGGCACGACATCGTAACGCCCAGAATAACCGGACTGTAGAGGTCCGCGCCGGGCGTCAGGAATGACGCGGCGACCCACATGACAACGTGGGAGATGGCCCGTTTCTTCGTCAGTGTCTCGGCGCTGATAATTCCCACCATCGACAGGAAGGTCAGGACCAGGGGGATCTCAAAGACCACGCCGAAGGCCAGCAGGAAAAACGCCACAAAGGTAAAGTAACTGTTGACCGAAATCAGTTCAGTGAACGTATCGGCCCCGAAATTGACCAGCCAGGCCACCGGGTACTGTAACACCACGTAGCCCAGCGAGATGCCGGCCAGGAAGAGTACCAGGCCAACGATAATAAAGGGGACAGCGTTCTTCTTCTCGTGCGCATAGAGGCCGGGCGAAACAAAGGCCCAGATTTGATAAAGCGTCACGGGTAGCGAAGCCACGAAGCCGCCGGCCAGAGCCAGCAACAGGTAGGTCGTAAAACCTTCTCCCAGGCCAGTGACAGTCAGTTTCCGCTCACCGTGGCCCAGAGCGTTGGCCTGTGCTGGCAGCGGCCAGGTCAGAAAGTTCATGATCTGCTCGCGGAAGATGAAGGCCACAATTGAGAAGAGTACAAGCGCGAGCAGGATCTTAAAGATACGCCGGCGCAGTTCTTCCAGGTGCTCCACCAACGACATCGCCGAAGGATCATTCGGATCTGCTTCATCGCCACCGGTGAAGAGATTGGTGATCGCCTCCAGCGGATTATCATCTACATCACTGGTTGCCATATATTCTCTCCATGTAGCTTCCAGCTAGCGTTGCTAGTCAAGAGGCTTCTCGCTCGCTACTTCCGTGGCGACTTCAGACGGCATCGCGGTCTCCTCAAAGGTCTCCTTGGGCGCTTTCAGCGCATTATTTTTCGCGTTGTCGCTGCTGGGATTAGAGAGCTCATTCATGCCTTTGCGGAACTCTTTAATGCTTTTGCCAATGGCCGAGCCCATTTCTGGCAGCTTTTTGGGGCCAAAGATCAGCAAGGCAACGACGAGAACGACGACCAGGGTCAGTGGGTGAACTCCGAATGGCATAGCTGCTATCCTTTCTGGTAACTGCTCATCAGGGCAGTTTGACTATGTTTGCGACTGCTAACGTCTTGCGGGCCTGCGACAGACAGACGCGCGTAGTTTTTCCCGTGTGACGCATCACAATGATGCATCTATGAGACAGCGGCGAAAATAGCCGCGAGAATTGCTCAGTAAGAGTAGGCTGGCTTTTGCCCGCCTTGCAGGAGATCGAGACCCACAGCCAGAACGCCCATGCCGGCTCCGCTGAACGTCACCAGTTGGAGCATTCTGCGCCGGCTCACGCGGCGCTCTTGCCAGTTAGTGATAGTCTCCTGCCGTGTCCGGGCCTCCTCGACCTCCTGGCGTAGACTCGCGCTGAGTCGTTGCTCCAGATTGACAGGAGCTGGAGCCGCACTACCGTAATGGCGTAACAGCAGGGTTTCGATAGAATCGTTGCGCATTCGTCCTCCTGGTAATCGCTGAACGAGGGTCCGCGTGGGTCTGCTGCTCACGATATTCGACTCGCTCAGGATGGTACATCTGGTTATCCGTGCTGCTGGCAGACGAGTGGGCCGTATGAGGGTCCGCCGCAAGGTCGTAGATTTCCTCTCCATTTTCCAGTTTATAGAGCTGCTGAAATTGTTTGCGTGCGCGGGCCAGGCGCTGGCGCACAGCGGCCTCTTCCAGGTTGAGCATGCGCGCAATCTCGCTACTGGAAAACTGGCCGATAATTGAGAGCACCAGGCACACGCGCAGCGGCTCGCTCAGGCGGGCCAGCGTGCGCCGCACCGCGTCCTGTTCAGCCACCAGCGTTTCCAGATCCTCGCTTTCCGTCATCCCGTAACCGCCGGGCTGAACCGCCGCCGCGCGTGCGTGCAGCGTATCGAGCGCCGGGGCCGAGGATGCCGTCCCCTCGCCGGTCTGTTCTTCTTTTTGCATCCAGGAGAGCGGAATAAAACGATAGAGGCCGCGCCGTCTGCGCTGCATCAGCACCGTATTCAGGGCAATCCGCAACAGCCAGGCTTTGGCGTGAAAATGCTCTCCACTCTTCGCGCGGGCCGCGTCAATGGCCTTAAACGCCTGGTGGAAGGTATCCTGCGTCAGATCCTGACTCTCTTCCCAATCGCCAGTCAGACCATAGATCGTATGGAAAACCAGCTTGCCGTATTCTTGAATGAGTGCTTCGACCGCCTGAGCGGCTGACAATGTATTCACAGCATACTCTATCAGGTAATGGTAGCGCGCCCTGTCAGGCGCTTACACAGACTAAGATGCGTGGGCAGGCGAAAGTGTGACATGAAAAGTGACCAGATTACCAGACTCTTGAAAAATTGCTTAAAAAAGCATGGAAGCAAGATAGTTTGCCTCCATGCTTTCTCATGGCTTTGCGATTTCCAGGTCCGAAGCTGCGGTAGGAAAAGGATGATTACTTCAAGTGCTCTTCTATATAGTCTTCGGCTTCCTGGACGGTGGTAATTTTCTCCGCGTCCTCGTCCGAAATCTGGAGCTTGAACTCCTCTTCCAGAGACATAATCAGTTCGACCAGGTCCAGGGAATCCGCGTTGAGGTCTTCCACAAAGGAAGCGCTCGGAACGACTTCATTTTCGTCCACGCCGAGCTGGTCGACAATAATCTTCTTCAGACGTTCAGAAATGGTTGCCACTATTTCACCTCGCTTTCAGCTATAGGGGTGGGCTGCTGTTGTGCCCGATTAAATATCGTACCAAGGACGCCATTGATAAAACGACTTGACGTGTTGCTGCCAAAAATCTTGGCCAGTTCTACCGCCTCATTGATGGCTGCCTTCGCTGGTACCGTATTATTAAACAGAATCTCGTAGATTGCAAGCCTGAGAATATTTTTATCCACGCGTGCCATCTGCTGCAATGGCCACTCGCGGGCCGCGCTCTGGATGTGGGCATCGATATCCGCCAGGTGATCGCACACGCCAATGATCAGCTCACTGGCGTATTCTACCACCCTGGGTTGCAGGTGGCGTTCTTCGGCATGACGCTGCAAGACCTCTGCGGGTGCATGTTGCGCGGTATCGTATTCGTAGAGTGTTTGCAAGGCGATCATGCGCGCTTGTCTGCGTATCCCTATTGGCATACTATCCTCGTGTAGTTGCTTTCTGCTCTATCTAACGCGCCGGAAAGAACTTTTTCAGGCATGTTAGCAACGGCGTTGTCATCAAGAAGTCGAGTTGTCTGCGCTCAGGCGACATCCTGGATATAGATGTTCACTTCGCGCACCTGCATCCCTACCATATGTTCGAGAGCTGCGGCGACTTCCTCCTGAACGGCGGCGCCTACATTGACGATATCGACGCCTGATTCTACGACCAGATAGAGATCAGCTGAGACGCTATTCTCTCGCACGGTCAAGGAAGCGCCCTGGCGAGGGATCTCACGCCCCAACCAGCGGGTCCATGGATCTTGCGACCGGGCCATACGTACAACACCTGCTATTTCCAGGGCCGCGTTTGTGACGATGGTCGACAATACCTGCGGCGCAATTCGTACAACTCCCAGCGTTTCGTTTGCCATTGATCTTCCTTTCCCGGAGAAGCGCCCGGTGTTGCCAGGAAGGCTTTCTCTCTGGCAACACACGTGCCCTGGCTGTTTTTGACAGAACCGCTGGCGGTTCAGCCGCCGTGCCTGGCCGCCGCGCCTGTCTGAACAAGAGGGGTACGCTCGATCTCTTCTCTCTCAAGCATTGTCTCTCTTGCGTGGGATGTTGTCAAGTGTAGACTCTCAGGCGTTGACCAGGCCCAGTTCGCGCAACGTACTGGCAGCTTTGGCCAGGTCAGCTCCGCTGCTGACATTGAGCAGTGTGCTACCTTTCGCGATGCGTTTGACCATGCCGGTCAGTGCCTGGCCGGGACCGATTTCGATAAAGGTCGTGACCCCCTCACTGACCATATACTCGATGCTGCGTATCCACTGGACCGAAGACGCGATCTGCTGGGCCAGTTCCGCGCGAATCTCGGACGCCTCGCTGAGGGCCGTCGCGTGGATATTGCCGATCAGAGGAATCTGAGCATCGTTGACGCTGGTCTGCGCGATGGCCTGTGCCAGTCCAGCCGCTGCGGGCTGCATGACCGGCGAGTGGAACGCGCCACTGACCGCCAGAGGCATGACCTTTTTCGCCCCGCGCGCCTTTGCCAGCTCCATTGCCAGGTTCAGCGCTTTTAGCTCGCCTGAAATAACAATCTGCCCGGGGGCATTATAGTTGGCAATCGCCACCTGCCCCTCGCCAGGATGCGTGCCGGCCTTCCGGGCGCTGGCCTGAGCTGTGGCCTCGGCGCATACTTCCTGTAAGGCCGCTTCATCCATGGCGATCACCGCCGCCATGCTGCCCGGACAAACCGTGCCCTCGTGGTGCATCAGGCGTCCGCGTTCACGTACCAGGCGCGTCGCATCGGCCAGGGAGAGCGAACCAGAGGCCACCAGAGCGGCGTATTCTCCGACGCTGTGACCGGCGGTGAAAGCTGGGGTGAATGGAGTGGTCCAGGAAGAAGAGGTTGAGGTTTGAGCGGCAAGCGCCTCTTGGAGCGCGGCCAGCAAAGCCAGGCTGACCGTCACAATCGCGGGCTGGGCGTTGATCGTTTCGCGTAACGCCTCATCAGGGCCGGAAAAGCAGAGCTGGCTCAAAGAGAAGCCAAGCGCCTCATCCACCTCCGTAAAAACGCGGCGAGCAGCAGGTGAAGTTTCAAAGACATCGGCGCCCATGCCTACAGTCTGGCTTCCCTGCCCAGGAAAAAGAAAGGCAACTCTGGTCGTCATAGTTCCCGTCTCTTGCAAGAAAAAGAGGCAGGGCACATGTCCCGCCTCTTTTTTGGACAATTACTGTTTTTTAGTTTTGGGATAGAACACCTGGCGTCCGCGATAAGTTCCGCAACTCGGGCAGGCGTGATGGGCCAGACGAGGCTTGCGGCACTGCGGGCAGGCCACCAGTTGAGGCAGGGTCAGATGATGATGTGACCGCCGCTCACCCTGGCGGGCGTGTGATGTACGCTGCTTAGGTAACGCTCCCATGGTTTTAAACTCCTTTTCCGCCAGTATGCCATACGGTGGAAGGGCCAGGCATACTCACATGCTGTGATTGTTTTAGGTACAACTGTCAGGCGTTCCCACGGGAGCCGCTTATGACAGTGATCCATCTTGTAACAATTTTTCCAGGACGCTCAGACGCTGATCCACTTCAGGTTTGCAGTCGCATGGGCCAAGATTGAGATCTTTGCCGCATTGCGCGCAAAGCCCCTGACAATCTTCCTGGCAGACCGTCACCATTGGGAGCGCGAGCAGCAGATTTTGCCGTACTGCCTCTGTCAAATCCAGTTGGTGATGATCGTCGAGGGGGAAAATCTCCTCCTCGTCAAACGCCGGCATCGGCATCCCGGTGACGATATCAACCGTTGGGTAAAACTGCTCTTCAAAGGTTACATGCATGGGCTGCTCAAAAGACTTCAAGCAGCGCGTGCAATTCAATTTGAGGGTCAGATCTGCCCAGCCATCTACCAGCAAGCCCTGGTTGGTCCGGCGCATACGTGCGTGCCCATCGATTGGGCCGATCACCTTAAAATCGTCGTCGAGGATAACCTCGTCGTCCTCCTGAAAGTCCGTCACGAATGAAGTTCCCACCGGGGACTTCATCAGTTGCGCCACGTTAAAAAGCATTGCATCCATAGCTGATCCTCTTGTCGTTATCGCTGTTTTTTACCGGTAGAGAGAATGTTTACCTACCAAAATAGTGCGGCGCGGTTGAGGGCAATTTTCAACGTATGCCCGATCATTATAGGGGAAGTCCAGTAAAAAATCAAGCCCTGTTACGCCTGTGCTTGCCGGCTGGCTACCTGGATATCTTTGCGCAGGCGACGGATGCGTTCACGGTAAGCATCTTCGGGCTGGCGATAACCCAGTTTGGGTTTATCTCCCATGCTGACGTGCCATTTGCGAAAGGCCAGGCCGATCTCGGTCTGGTAGAGCGCCTTGACGCGCAGCCACTGGCGCGGACCCTGAGCGCGCAAGATGCTGCGTTCGTGGCGCGTGCGCTGGAACGAGTTTTGCAGCAGCGTATATTCATCGACCAGGACAATGCCGTTGCTCACCTCGATGGCGAGAAATTCGCGGATAACCGCTGCTTCATGGGCCAGGCTCTTGATCAGGATATAGAGCAGACCCATCTGGGCCAGGAAGGGCGGGATATAGTCACCGACTACCGCGATCAGCACATAGTTGGTCGCGGCGCTGCTGACCTCTCCGGGCGCCATGATCTGGCTGGCCTGCAAATCGACAAAATCGAAGAACGAGTGCAGACTGACGGCCAGCACATAGCCGGCGAGAGGTATGACGATCTGCTTCCAGCGTGAGCGCGTGTGGCGGATATAGCCCAGGGCAGCGCCAAAACAGGCGATAAAAGTTGAATGGCTCAGCCAGCCCAGGACGATTCTGCCGATGATCAGAAACAGCAGGTAGTGATTGGCATTTTGCGCGAAATAGCTGAAATTTTCAACCATGGCGAAGCCAGCACCGATCAGAGCGCCGTAGACAATGCCATCCGTGACGTTATCAAATTCGTCGCGCAGGACGATGAGCAGCAGCAGCAGCCCCAGCCCTTTGATCGTCTCTTCCGTAATGCCAGCGTTCAGACCCTGGGCGATGGTGTGCAGGAGCACATTGCCGGCGCTGCCGGTCAGCCAGCTATTAATCATGGTATCAACCTGCTTTTCGATGAAAAGAGCTGGCGGAATGGCGATGATGGCGCCCCACAGGAAGGCGCTCAGGCGCAGAAACCAGGGCTCGCGTTCATAGCGATCCATGAAATTGACGAGCATAAAAATGCCTACCGCCGGAATGAGCGGGATGGTCAGGGCGATGATGATGCTGGAGACGCCGTTTTGCTCCAGGGCGCTAAAGCCGATCAGGCTGTTGAGAATGATGGTAGTGATGGCGCTGAGGGCCAGAATGGCCATGCCGATGCCGGCGATGAACCAGCGCGTGCGCGTGCCCATGCGCTGCGGCAGCGCGAACTGCATGGTGATACCGCCGTCGAAAACGCTTTCCGGCTCCTCTTCGCTCCAGAATTGCTCCTCGTCGCTCTCTGGCAGCGGCGGCAGGGGGGTGTCATAACGCGCTGAGGCCGTCAGATTGCTCTCCTGGCGCGCCTGCGCCTGGGCCGGCGTTTGTGGAAGGTGTGGAATCCTGGCCGCGACCTGGATAGGGTCCGGCAATTTTCCTGACCCGTTTAACGTCCGGGGCGCGACTGTAGGAAGTTTTTCCGCCGTGTCCTGCGTGTGATCGGACCGTTTTTGACTGATGGAAGTTTGAGCCTGGCCGGATACAGGACTTTCGGGTGGGTAGTCCTCTTCCTGGTCCAGCGAAAGTTGATCATGGTGCGGGGCAATCAACTGGAGCATAGTGCTGCCCAGGACAAGAATATCCTGCGGGCGCACGGGCAGACTTCCCCCGCGTGGCACCGGGCGTCCATTGACGCGTACAACATTTTGCTCGGTCAGATTAAAAATATGCCAGCCCGCTTGACTCAGCAACAGGCGAGCGTGTTCACGCGAAACCGTCAGATCGAGCAAAATCACATCATTGTTTAAGGCGCGCCCAATCGTTGTTTCCCGGCGTTTCAGAACATGGACCAGCTCTTGCTCAGGGAGCCAGCCACCGGGATAGCGTCCTTGCATCTGCGCGGCTCCGGCTGTGGTGTGGTTGCCTGGCAGCATTCGCACAACCCGGAGTACCCCATAGTGATGATTCATGCGCTCTTTTTCCTGTTGCCTTTTGTGTGTTTATCCCAGCCTGTCTGTTCTACGCACGAGCCGGAATGAAGTTTGATCTGTTCCGCGCTTCC
>DASZXF010000872.1:0-8148 GCA_035546055.1 Ktedonobacteraceae bacterium | reverse complement strand
AAAATGACAATGAGTAAGGCAACAACTCCAACGACAATAGCAAGAAGAACAGGCTCCATAATAGTCTACTCCTTTGTGGGGTATTACACATGACTATTGTTCAATAAAAGATACGTTGATGTGTCCATCCATACGTTTTTGTTGGGGCCAGGGCTGCTGGCCTGGCAGATTTGCAGATATGCTTTGTGCTCTGCCTATTCCATGGGCTTCTCCTGTTGCATAAGCATCTCCAGTTCGCCTGACCCCGATTGATTGAGCAGAACATGCAGTTGCGCCAGATCTTCGGGGGTGTTTGAAGCGAGGTCGTGTATCTCTCCATGCATAAAATGTTCCCAGGTATCGACTTCCGCCACGCCCTGCTGATAGTTCACCACCACCACTTCCTCGTCGCGCTCAAGACGCTGGCCGTTGAGCCCGCGCGCCGGGATACTTTTGCGCAGTCCGCCGGGAGAAGTATAGATAATCTCGCCCAGCCCTTTTTCCGGGATGGTAATGCTCACTTTGCCCAGCATACCCGTGCGGTCCACCACATCCTGCTCAGTGGCGCTTTCGACATTGGCAAAGAGGCGGCTCAGGGCGAAAAGCAGCGCGGCGGCCAGGACAATTCCACAGACGAAAGCCAGCAGCAGACTAAACGAGGCCAGTCCTGGCGTCAGGTTATGGAAAACATAGCCAAAGAAGCCGAAGCCCAGCAGGAACAGCGCGATTGAGGTTGGATTGAGATACGCGGCCAGCGAGAAATCTGAATGGTGTCCTGCCTGCTGGTCCCCTGCATTGCTGGAACCGCTATGCGCGCCGGGCGTATGTCCGGCATGTCCAGCGTGTCCGACGTGTCCGCCTGTATCGATAGCGGCGTGATGCAGACCGCCAACGTCAAGATGGGCATGGGCATGTATATGTCCGCCATCTCCGTGACCGTGGCCCATCAGGCCGGCGACGAGAAAGAAGCCAAAGCCCAGTAAAAAGCAGAAAATGAAGACCAGGGAAAGCGGATCAGTAGCGATCACAGTGCTCCCTCCTTTCGTGGCAATACCTGCCCGGTCCTGTCCCCGGCCAGGCGAGCTTTTTCTCGCTATGCGCGGGACTCATTACCCATAGACGGACAATGATATCAAAGATAAAACGCCGGCGCGCTGAAAAATTTCCAGTTATTCCCAATTTTCAAGTATACGCTCAAGATCTGGCAATGAAGCGTCTAACATACGAGCAAAAAGTCCTAAGTATTCACGCGGATTCTCCACACTGGCCAGGCGAGTCAGAAACGCCTGGATCGGTGGATCATCGGCCCATTCAGAAGCGCTGTTCGCCAGCCAGCTCTCCAGACGGTCCGCTGGCGCATCGCTTTCAGGGAACAGATCCGCGCTCAAGAGATCCGTACTGAAATCGGGCGGGTCGCTGACCAGATAGCCCGGATGCACCTTAAAGAAACGAGAAAGCAGATCGCGACTGGAGGCGGTCAGATGAACTCGTTTCCCACTTTCCAACTGCGACAGGTACGCCTGGCTAATGCTTTCTCCCAGCTCCTCCTGCATTGCCTTCACCACCTCAATTTGAGTCATCGGGCGACTCAGGCCGCGCAGCTCCCCTTCAACGCTACGCAGATGTTTGACTTTCTCCGCAAGATCCATACGACATTCCTTCTCATAACTATCTGCTATATTTTATATATAGCTTTTTGCTATCATTTTGTCAAGAGCCTCATTTTTTTCCAGAGCAAGACTCTGGAAAGGTCGTGGTTATTCCTTTTGCTGGCTCGCGAGTGGCGCGACCGTTTCCGGCCCTCTTTCTATCGAACTGTAGTATAATAGCAAGACAGGAGACGGGGGTCAAAGGAGTTTGTAATCTGAGGGGGAGAGTAGGAAAAAAAGCGCAGAAAAGGGAATTTTGCGGCGAATTTGAACGTCTACAGGGCAGAGAATGCGGAGCCATGATGAAGCCTGAGATTCTTTACTCTCCTGCATGAGCAAAGCCTGGATGAGGCGGAACACAAGGAGAAAGGCAGGGAAGTCGAGCAGGGGGGTAAAGGGCATGGATAGGATCATGCCTATCATGAACCGCAGCGATAATTACGGCGCAATGATAGGTTCTTTGTGACTCAGCCGGGTCACAGCGAGATTGCAAGCTCGACTTCCTAATATTTAGTGTACTGCCTGTTCCAACAAGCAAAGGGTGATAAATGAGAGCGAGAAGGCTGGAGGCATGATGCAATCACGCCTCTGGCCTATCTCGCTCTCGTTGTCACTTTTAGCCGATGCGGCGCCCGGTGCGGCGCAGGGGCGGAAGCAGGAGTATGCCCAGGACGAAGCCGGCGACGAGGCCGCCGATCATACTGGCCAGACCGATGCCGCCGCCGTAGACGGTGAAGACGAGGTTGAGCACCAGCCAGAAGATCCACTGGTAGATCATCGAGTTGGCGATGGGACCGAGCGCGCGCCGGTTGACGATGAAGAAGGAGCCGAAAGCGCCGAAGGCGCCAAAAATGGCGGACGAGGCTCCCAGGGCATAGAAGCCAGGACCGGACACGAACATGTAGAGGAGGATATTGCCGACTACGCCGGCTACCAGATAGATGGCCAGGTAGCGCCACTTGCCGTAGAGCATTTCCACCGTTGAACCGACAAAGAACAGCGAGAGCACGTTAAAGCCAAGCTGTATAGGGTCGGCGGGAATGAAGATTGAGAAGAAGATGCGCGAAACATCATTTTGCAGCAGACTGATGAAAAGGTCCGACTGCTGAAAGAGCAGAAAGAGCAGGTAGCCCAGCGCGGTCAGCGCCATCAGAATATAGGTCAGGATGCGCGGGTAGCGACTCAGCCAGAAGCGCGCGCGCACCATCTGGCGCTGGCGAGCGTTGTTTGTCCAGGCCGGAATCTGTTCTTGCTGCTGATACTGTTTCTGAGTATAAGAAGCTGGCTCAGCGGATTCGGCGGGAGGCGTGGCCAGTGGTGGCGTGAACGTGGTGGGCTGATTCTGATAGCCGTTGGTATAGAGCGGTTCGAGGGGCGGAAAGCAGTTTTCAAAGGTTCCGCCGAACGAAAGCCGTGAGGCCCGCGCCCGCGCCAGGCCGGCGTCGTAGGTCTGGTTGGTGGCCCGCAGCAGATAGGAACGCAGGGCGTGCGCATAAGCGTTGGCCGGGTCGTCCTTGATGGCGGCGTCGACCTGTTCCAGGGCTGAAGGATAGCGCCGGTCGAGCAGATCGAGCAGCGCCTGCGCCAGGTGATGGGCGGGACCGTCGGGTGCCAGTTCCTGTGTTTTGCGGCAGGCCATCATGACCACGCTCTGAGAGCCAAGCGCCAGATTGGCCTCGGCCAGTCCCAGGTGAACCAGCGGATTATCTGGCTCGATCTGCGCCCCATGGGCGTAGGCTATCGCGGCCTCACGCCCCTGACCCTGCGCCAGAGCCTGTTTTCCCTGCTCCAGGTATGTTGTTATATCGGTTTGTGCTTCCAAAGGATTATCCTCCGACAAAATGTATAGCAATGATTGCGCTCAATACGGTGAGAACAATGAACAGAAGGACCAGGGGCCAACGGCGTTTCAGGCTATGAACGTCAGCCGGTGCGGGCAGCCCGTTGGACGTGTGCGCCGCCGGGCTGTCAGTATAGAAAGGAGCAAAGAGCCAGCCCAGCAGACAACCGCTGAGCAGTCCTCCCAGGTGTGCATAATTGTCTATACCAGGGATAACAAATCCCAGTCCTATATTAATGCCAATGATCAGAATCAACCAGCCAATCGTCAGAATGCCATGATAGCGAAAGGCTTCGCGGTGGAGCAGAATAAAGACGCTGTAAGCTCCCACCAGGCCAAAGATCGCGCCAGAGGCTCCTACGCTGACCTCTTGCGAGGCGAAGACCAGGCTGGCCAGGATGCTGATGACCCCGGTGAGCAGATAGAGCAAGACAAAGCGCAGATGCCCAAAGATGTGTTCGATAATCAGGCCGAGCAGCAAAAAGTTCAGCATATTCAGGCCAAGGTGCAACAGGTTGGCATGGAGAAAGATCGGTGTGAGCAATCTCCAGTACTGGCCTGCAACAATATCAGGCGTGTATTTCGCGCCAAACGTCACCAGCACATCGGCGTCTTCGTCCAGAGCAAACATGCTGCCCAGAACTGCCTGCCAGCTCTGTGCTCCTTCCTGGCATGCCACCTGATATGCAGTCACGCACCAGATTTCGCAGGTGATGAGCGTAATCAGCCAGGTAGCCCAGGGCCAGTCAGCCAGGCGCAATTTGCGGTGATGGCCCAGCGCAAATTGATAGCTGAAAATGATCCGATGCCGGCGTTCTCTTTGCGAATCCAGTGCCACCGCCAGCGTCGGCTGGCTATCGTTTGTATGTTCGCTCTGCGATGCTTTAGACATTGGATGCTGCACATCTTTTCGCGTTTACTATAACGTTGGCTGATCTGGCCGAACGATGTCTACAGTTTTTCGACAGGTATTGGTTAGGATTATAGCCTAGATTTTGACGCTTGCCCATAGTGAATTCTTACGGCGACTGCTCCGCCGGGGTGGGCGATCAGGTCTGATCTGGCCTGGGCGTTTGGGCGAACGAATGTCAGTCCTGGGTAAACTGTGTACGCAAAACAGCCTGAAAGAGTGCGCGCCAGGCAATTTTCGCCCATCCAGAAAAACTCAAGTATAATAGCGTGCTTTTTATTGACACGCTTCGTTATTATAGTGTGAGATGATTGATTTCAGCAATCATAATAATTAAGAGGCTCTTTTAAGGACGAGGAGAAAGTATCTATGTCATATGACCCGACAGAGTGGGCGCCCCAGACACCCGGTCAGCAGCCCCCTCAACCTCCTGTGACGCCACCGGCCCCACCGGCCTATGAGCAACAGGCGTCACAACCTCAGTATCCTTCGGTGCCGCCGACTGTGTATAGTCAGCCGCAACCGCCAACTCCGCCATATGGTCAGCCGCAGCCACCGGCCACGCCGTATGGTCAGCCGAGTAGTCCGTCGTATCCACCAGCGGGTCAGCCGCAGCCGCCAGCTACGCCATATGGTCAGCCGAGCAGTCCCTCGTATCCGCCAGTGGGCCAGCCGCAACCGCCAGTCCCGCCATATGGTCCGCCGAGCAGTCCGTCGTACCCGCCGGTAGGACAGCCGAGCAGCCCATCCTAGCCGCCGGTAGGACAGCCGAGCAGTCCGTCGTACCCTGCGTATGGCGCGCCGGCTCCGGCTGAGCAGCCTTCCTGGGGAACGGTGCCGCCGGGCTATGTGCCCCCGGCGCCAGCGGCGGCTCCCAAGAAAAAGAGCCCTGTTCTCCTGATCACCATCATTGTCCTGGTTGTGGTGTTGATCGCCGGTGGTGGCGGCGGCTTCGCTCTCTACCAGGCGACTCGTCCCAAGCCGGTTATTACCGTGACGAGTAAGTTTCT
Organism: Ktedonobacteraceae bacterium; assembly: GCA_035546055.1. Classification (GTDB taxonomy): domain Bacteria; phylum Chloroflexota; class Ktedonobacteria; order Ktedonobacterales; family Ktedonobacteraceae; genus Paraktedonobacter. The sequence goes on along the minus strand of DASZXF010000872.1, from coordinate 2,760 downwards.
TGACGGCAGCACGCCGCTGGCCGCGTCCTCGACCGATGGCTTTACCATCAAAGGGACCGACTTCACGGCCAATTCTACCATTACATTCTACTCAGGTAGCCAGATCATTCCTGGCTCCAAGACAGCTCAGAGTGATAGCAACGGCGCCGTCACTGCGACTCTGCCTGTAGGCGATGGCTGGGCTCCTGGCTCTTATACCATCACAGCGAAAGACGCAGCCGGCTATGCCACGAAAGTTGGCGTAAAGGTTGAGGTTGTCATCGCTGGCAAAAATGGTACGCCGGGTCCGAATGGCGCGCCGACTGACAGCGCCAGCATGGTCGTGACTGCTGCCATTATAGTGAGCGGAGATAGCTCTGTGGCCACGCTGACGGTGAAAGATGGAAGCGTGTGCTCCAGCGATGACGATGGGAAGACTCATTCCAGCAACCATACGGCGAGCAACGGCGTTACCTATGTGGAAACCTATTCCAGCACCTGCACCGGCAGCTATGCCGCTGGCAAGCTGAGCTATACCGAGACGTATACCATCTACCAGGCTGTTTATTCTAACGGACTGGTGTGTAAGATTCCCAAACCGTTCGTGGCCGAGCACCTGGAAGGGACGTTCAGCAACGGGACGGCAGTGAGCGGAACGTATTCCTCGGACGCCACTTCGTTTGATTGCAATCTGGGCGCTGGTAGTCTGCCCATCGCGGCGGAGACCGGCACCTGGACCGGCACAGCCGTGGTCTCCTAGCCAGCAGGTGTCAAGCGCTGTTTCTTGACATAATGATTGACCGCGCATGAAAATGGCCGCTCTCTTTGCAAGGTATTGAAGAGAGCGGCCATTTATGCCGATGAAGGACGTTTGAGTTCAAGCGTGCTGTTCTTCCGGCTGTTTGAGCTTATGGTCATCTTACGGTGTCGCGTAGGTGCGGCGATGGAAGGCGCCGCCGAAGATGAAGTGCCAGAGGGCGACCAGGATCAGCGCGCCAATCAAAGACCTGATGATAGGAATCGGTGGCGTGGTGGGCAGGTAGTAATCTCCCAGACCAGAGATGACGATCACCTGCGTCATCAGCCAGATGCCGACCAGAGCCGCGACGATGGCGCCGATAAAGCCCAGCGGGGCGCGCCAGCCGAGAATGGCTTCCGCGACCAGGCCGATGACCGCTGCCGCGAGCAGATAGATGATCAGGTTAAGCCCGAATGACCAGACGTGATCGCCAATTTTGATGGTCACGCCATCAGCCAGTAGCATATGTGCAAGTACCATTTTATCCTCCCTGGACGAATTGTCCGTTCTTAATCGAATGAATCCTGTTTACAACACGTGCAAGCCCTGCTTTTGTAAACACAACCATAAAAACTCTCAGGGTATTTTCAGTTTTCTCCTGGTATTCTAAGGTTGTATCCTTTTTTGCTAGCTATTGGGTGAATGAAGGGACTGGCCCATAGAGAGTAGAACTTCTATCATAGCGTGGGCTATAATCAAGTAGCAGCTAAAAATTTTTGAGAGGTGCATTATGCAACGTGCGCTGCGGTATGTGAAAATCGTGGGAATCGTCCTGGTGATCCTGCTGGTGGCGGGTCTGGTTATCGCGGGTTTGTTCGGGCGCCTGCTCGATGTTCTTTATGTAACTTTAATTATCCTGGCCTTTTTCTCGCTGCTGGCAACTGCTTTGCTGATCTACGCCATTGTGATGTTGACGCAGACGATTTTGCTGGTGCGTGAGGAGATGAAGCCATTACTTCGTTCGGTGACAGAAACCGTAGGTGTGGCGAAGGAGACTGCCGAGGTGGTCAAAGAGACCGCGCAGCACGCCGGACAGACGGCGGGTACGCTGGCCAGTACGGCGCGTTTGACGCGTGAGTACGCGGTGGCGCCGACGGTGCGCGCGGCGGCTCTGGTGATGGCGGGTCGCGAGATGACGAAGGTGTTTCTGGGCAAGGGGCGGACGCGCACACGCGCCGAAGAACGGCGGCGGCGCCAGGAGGAGCTTCTGCGCGCTGAAATGATGGAGACAACAGGCGGAGGTCAATAACATGATGCTTCTTGTACTGGCCAGCGATGGTCTGGCCCCCTGGGGGCAGGCCTCGGCTATTGTGCTGGCAGTGTATCTGTTTTTTTCGATCCTGGTCAGCCTGGCGCTGGTGGCGGGACTGATGTTCGTCCTGGCCTGGATGCGCGAGAAGGCCGAACTGGTGCGCCGCCTGCGCCAGCCCATTACTGAGATGAACCAGGCGGCTATCGCGGCCAGAGAGGGCCATGCCCTGCCGCCGCAACTCGCGGATAACAAGCTGGCCTCAGCAATCGTGCAGGTGCCTAAAGTGGCGAAAAACGTCGCTGCCAGGGCCAGTATGGTTGAGCAGCGGGTGGAGCAGGGGAGCGAGCGCGTGGCCAGCGCGGTGATCGAGTTTCACGCGCGTACCGCCATGGTCAAGGGGATGGCGAAAGCGTTCTTCTTGCCCGGTCTGACAAAAACGCGCGTTGTGCCACCTGTGGCGCAGCCGGTTGTTCAGGAAGAACAGCGTGAGGAGGAGCCGCAGGCGGTGGTGCGGACCCATGAGGAGCAGCCTCCGATGGAGCAGGAGATCATCATCACGCAGACGACCCGTTAGACAAGGAACCGCAGCGTTTGGCTATTCAACATATCATCGGCTCGTTTCGGCGCTATACGCGTTTTCAGCGCAATGCCCGCCTGTATCTCCTCAGCAATGCGCTGAGTGGCATGACCACCGGCATTTTTCTGGTGTTGTATAACCTCTATCTGACCT
>DASZXF010000871.1:0-11448 GCA_035546055.1 Ktedonobacteraceae bacterium | reverse complement strand
GGCGATCAGCGCGCCCACAAATGCACGCTCTGCTATGATCGCCTCAAGGACGACCTGGAACCGGCCTGCGCCAAAGCCTGTCCCACAAAATCGATCCAGTTCGGTGAACTGCCCCAACTGAAAGCCCAGGCGCGCGCACGGCTCCAGGAGTTGCATCAACGCGGCGTCAGCGAGGCCCGTCTGTACGGCGAGGACGACACCATTCTGGAAGGCGGACTCAACTCCTTCTTCCTGCTGCTGGACCAGCCAGAAGTCTACAATCTGCCCGCAAAGCCGGCCCGGCCCTCGAAGAACGTCGTCCCAGCCTCCTTCTGGACCATCGTCGCCGCCGCCATCCTGGGCCTGCTGGGTATCACCGTCTTCCGGGAGAAGAAAAAATGAGTCAGAGAACAATTGAGAGGGGGGTGTGATGGAACAGAGCAGATTACCAGCAAGGGAGAACGCGGAAAGCAGCACACCTACCATAAGCGGACTGGAGCGGCTCATGCCTGTCCAGGTCGCCGAACGCCTGGCGGCCCTGACCACCGGCTACACGCCAGATCCAGGCCAGGAATTGCAGGAGCCGAGCTATTATGACTATCCCGTACTCAAAGCGCCGGTCTGGAGATGGGAGATTGTCTGGTATTTCTTCTTTGGTGGCCTGGCTGCCGGTTGTTATTTTATCGCCAGCCTTGCTGCGCTTTTTGGCTCGTCAGAAGATCGTGCGGTTGTACGCGCTGGCTATTATGCCTCCCTGCTAGCGCTCCTGCCCTGTCCACCACTGCTTATCAAAGATCTAGGCAGACCCGAGCGCTTCTTAAACATGTTACGCATTTTTAAGTTGAAATCACCAATGTCAATGGGTGTGTATGGATTGCTCATCTTCTCGTTTTTCAGTGGAATCACGGCAGCCATCCAGGCGGCGCGAGATGGCCTGTTAGGCAAATGGTGGGCGGCGCGTTGGCTGGCGAAATTGCCGCAGAGATTGCTGGCCGTACCAGGGATGTTTGGCGCGGCTTTCCTCGGCGGTTACACCGGCGTCCTGCTCACCGCCACCAGCGTGCCCCTCTGGTCGCGCAGCAAGCTCCTGGGCGGCATCTTCCTCTCCTCGGCCATCTCCACCGGTTCCGCGCTCATCAGCCTGCTTCTGCGCCTCTTCCGCGCGCCAACCACCGCCCTGCACAAGCTCGAACGCATGGAATGGACCGCGCTCCTCATCGAAATCAGCGGCCTCCTCGCCTTCCTGCGCGGCTCCGGGCGAGCTGCCCGCCCGCTGGTTGGCACCAATCCCGGCGAAAAAGGCCAGACCTTCTGGAGCCTCGTCGCCGCCGGCGGTCTGACCCTGCCCTGGCTGCTCCAGACCAGCGGCCTGCTCGGTCAACGCGCCAGTAAACGCCGCAGCGGACGTGGCCTGCTCATCTCGCTGCTCGTCCTGGTCGGAGGCTACTTCCTGCGCAAAACCATCGTCGAGGCCGGCCACACCTCCAGTAAAGATGCCCGCACCACACTCTGGAACGCCAGAAGCAAATAAAGCGATAGAGGCTCTCGACATGAAATCGACAGCCTCTATCACACTATTCACACCAGCAGTAGCTTACTGCTGGCTCTGCTGCTGCTCCATTTGCGGCTCCTCCAAAGGAGACTGAACCGCGAAGGGATTCGCCGGCTGCTCTGGAAAAACCTGTTCAGAAGCAGGTGCCGGCGGAGACACCACAGGCGACCCCGGAACATAGGGCACCGGCTGGCTCGGAGCGTAGGGCTGACCTGGCACTATGGGCACTGGCTGACCCGGAATGTAAGGTGCTGGCTGGCCAGGATAAACGGCATAAACCTGGACGGCGGGCAAGGGCTTGAAAGGGGACATGTTGCGCCCGACCAGACCGCCCAGTGCGCCCAGACCAGCTCCCAGGCCGATAGCAAAGAATACACCAAAGACAGCACTCCCGATCCCGCCAATCATAGCGCCCGTCTTATACGCCTCAATATTGTCTGTATACAGCCCGGAAGACGCGGCGACATCAATCAGCCTGGGATAAGTGACTTGCAAAAAGAGGCCTATGCTCACGATAAGACCGATCACGCCGTATACAGCGCCGGTCCACATACCCGCGAAGGTGCCCGTTTTGACTTTGCCGTTCTGGCGCGCAGCCAGGATACCTGAACAAAAATACGCCGCCAGACCCGTCAAAAAGCTCAGCACGCTCAACAAGAGTCCCAGGCCAAGCCCAGGGGACGCATACGTGTTAATAAAAAGAATGCTACAAGCAATGACCGCCTGAGCAGCGCCAAAAATGAGTCCTGTTTGAAACGCTGTCCTTCCCGTCGACGGGGGAACAACTGCCGATACTGATTGCATGTGCTAACTCCTTGCAACAAATAAAAAAGAGAGGCAAACCGGGCATCCCTCGCTCAGAATGATCGTCCTGGCCTCCTGGTCACCATCAAAGTCTTCATGACCCACGAGCGCAAATCTCCTGAGAGCTCTATGTCCCTAACAAGCTCTTCAATATATGCATATACTCCGTCATTTGTCCAGAACGTACCACTCCAGGTATATATAACGCTATACTCGACCATTCATCAAATCAAAAACTGGCCAGAACGCATACAGGTTCTTCAACACCTGGAGCGAGTCTTAACATGCTACCCATAAAGCATTTGGCATTTCAGGATAGAGCGTAATGGCTTTTCTCATCGCTCTAGCTGTTCGTGTTTTTCTGGGCGATCAAGGTGTGTAGCGTCTCCAGCATCACTTCCGGCGGAACCTGGTTTTTGGGGGGATAGCGCTCAAGGTCGTAGATAACATGAATACCATAGCGGCGGAGCAGGCGCAAATTGCGCGCCAGGGCCGGATGTGTGTCGAGTCCACTGCCGGCGCGGAAGCAGGGCACAGCTACAATGGGCTTGCGCTGGCCGGTGTACTGGTTGAGCCAGCTCAGGGCGAAAGTGTCGCTGAGACCCAGCGCCCATTTGCTCAGGCTGTTGAAGGACAGGGGAAAGACCAGCAGCGCGTCAGCCGGCGGCCAGATATCCGGCTCACCCGGCTTCTGAAACTCGCTCCAGACTTTATGACCGCTCATCGCGGTCAGGCGCGTCTCGTCGAGGAAAGGACGCGCGCTGGGAGTCAGGACGCAATGCACATCCCAACCGGCTGCCTGCGCGCTCGTCAGACAATCATAGACCAGCGGAGTAGACGACGTGGCACAACTGACCAGATACAGGGTGCCGCGTCCCGCTTGCCTGGCTGTGTTCAAGGCTTAATCCACCTTTCGGGCATTTTCACGGGTGAGCGCGGGCCAAACCGCGCACTCACCCATTATATCCCGCGCCTCAAAAACTGCCAGCCGTGCCTCCACCCAGATTATCACGTCCATCCCCATAGTGAGGCTCCCGCTGCCGCTCCTGGCGCGGCGGAGGCGCGAAGCCAAGCAGGCGACGAATAAAGCGGAAAATCGCCCCGATGATGATCAGGCCCACGATCACGATAATAATGATCAGGATGGCCAGGCCCGATAACGGACTGCTCGAACTGCTGCTAGAACTCGACTTCAGCGAGCTGGCCAGCGACTGAATAGCGGCAATGGTCGCATTGGTATAATGGTTGCCTGCCACCGCGTTTTTGAACGCCGAACCGGCGCTGTTGTACTGGCTGGTCGACAGGGGCACATTCTTGCCGCCTACAATCGCCAGGTAACGGTGCGTCGTATCAATGGCGATCACAATCAGGCTTTTGCTGGTCAGATGGGCGCTCACCGTCCGATTGACAAAATCGCTGGAGCTGCCAGTATAGGTATTGGTGGTATAAATGTCGAGATCATAGGGCAATTTCGCGCCCGCCGCCGTCACCTGCGAGACATTGAGCACCTGCACAGGATCGCTAATTCTGACATTTCCGGCAAAAGCAGGCAGGGCGGTTGTCACCAGCAAACAGAGAGCAATCAGCGCCGCCAGAAGCCCCGGCGTCATCCTTCGCGCAGGACGAAATACGCGAGAGGTCAACATAAGCTATTCTCCTTCGTTCATCGCCTCTTCTTCCATGAAAACCATGGATAGTTTTGAGCTACACAGAAAGAACGTTACGCAGAGCTTTTTTTTTCCTGGGCATTTCTGCTCATTCCCCTGTAACTTTTCTCTACCCCTCCCGTACATGCAATAGCGAGGACTACAATAGCACTTAGAAGCCGCTACATTCAAAGAACAAACAACGAGGTAGACACATGGAGGAGCCGCGCATTCTGAGCGGCGGCGTTCAGCCGATAAGCAACCGATCAACTACAAGCAAGCTCCCGCTGACAGCGGACGAGTTGAAAGAAGAGAGGACGATGGTCAACAACCACGTTCCCGTCCCAGGTCCGAGCGAGCCGCTGCAATTCACTGTCATTGAAGGACTCCAGGTTGGACGCGGTGTGGCACGCATTGATCCCGCCGATATGACGGCCCTGGGTTGCGTGCCCGGAGATACCGTCCTCATCATAGGTGCCCGCACCACCGCCGCCAAAGTAGTACCGCTGGGTATGCTGGAACGCGGGCAGCGCGTGATCCAGATGGACAGCCAGGTGCGCCAGAACTGCTCAACCGGCCTGCATGAGAAGGTAACGCTGCGCAAGGCCGAGGTGAAAGACGCGGAGAAAGTTACGCTCCTCCCCCTGAGCACTGGCGCACCGATTCAAGAAGAAGAACTCAAGCATGTCGCGCGCTACATGGTCGGGTTACCCGTTACCATCGGCGATCTGCTGCGTGTTGGCATGCCCGGCGCGGCCCCGCGCGAATATCTCATCATCAGCACCTCGCCCGCCACGCCGGCGTACACCGTTCAATCGAAAAGCGGCGATGTCGAGGTCAGCGTTGGCGCGCCAAACGCTACGGGACCGCTGCCCGAACTGCCGGTGCAGCCGGAGCCAGTTCCTCATGAAATTGAGGCTGTGCTGGTCCAGCCCAATACTATCGTCAAAGCACAGGCGCGTGGAGCCAACCGCCAGGGCGACTGGGGCCATGTGCGCTACGAAGACATCGGCGGTCTGGGCAAAGAACTCCAGCGCATTCGCGAAATGATCGAGCTGCCGCTGAAATATCCGGCAGTCTTCGACCGTCTGGGTATCGAGCCGCCCAAAGGCATCCTGCTCTACGGTCCTCCGGGCACCGGCAAAACCCTGATCGCTCGCGCGGTCGCCTCCGAGTCCAACGCGGCCTTCTTTGTGATTAACGGCCCGGAAATCATGAACAAGCTCTACGGTGAAAGCGAATCGCGTCTGCGCGGTATCTTCCAGGAAGCCCAGAAGCACGCGCCGAGCATCATTTTCATCGATGAACTCGACGCCCTGGCTCCTCGACGCGCGGAAAGCGGCGGCGAGGCCGAGCGCCGCGTGGTAGGCCAGTTGCTCACCCTGATGGACGGCAAAGAGGGACGCGGCCAGGTGGTCATTATCGGCGCGACCAACCAGCCGAACGCTCTCGATCCTGCTCTGCGCCGACCGGGCCGCTTCGACCGCGAAATTTCGCTGCGCGTGCCCGATGTCAATGGACGCAAAGAGATTCTGCAAATTCACAGTCAGGACGCCGCGCTGGCCAATGATATCGACTTCGCGCGCCTGGCCCATCTCACCCCTGGCTTCGTCGGGGCCGACCTTGAGGCGCTCTGTCGCGAGGCCGCCATGATCGCTCTGCGTCGCGTGCTGCCGCACATCGACTACGAGCATGGCTATATTCCCTATGAGACGCTGGTCAATCTGAATATCACTATGGCCGACTTTCAGGACGCCCTGCGCGAGGTCGAGCCATCGACCACCCGCGAGGTCTATGTTGAGATCAGCGAAACCAGCTGGGACGACATCGGCGGCATGGTGGATGTCAAGGACTCGCTGACCGAAAGTGTCGAGTGGCCGCTGCGCTTCCCTGAAATCTACAGCAGCGCGAAAGTCCAGATGCCGCGCGGTCTGCTGCTCTCTGGACCTCCGGGATCGGGCAAAACCCTGCTGGCCCGCGCGCTGGCCCACCAGTGCGAAGCCAGCTTCATCTCGATCAAAGGCCCGGAACTCATCTCAAAATGGATCGGCGAAACCGAGAAAGGGATTCGCGAAGTTTTCCGCCGCGCCAAGCAGGCCGCGCCCTGTATCGTCTTCTTCGACGAGATTGACGGCCTCGCGCCTCGCCGTGGCGGCGGCCTGGACGGTCACGCTGGAGATCGTCTGCTGACCCAGTTGTTGACCGAAATGGACGGCATTGAGGGCCGCGCCGGCGTCATCGTAGTAGCCGCGACCAATCGTCCCGAACTGCTCGATCCCGCCTTGCTGCGCCCTGGTCGCTTCGATATGGTTGTTGAACTGCGTCTGCCCAACGAAGAAGAACGCGAATCCATCTTCTCCGTTCACACACGCGGGCGTCCCCTGGCCAGCGATGTCTCCCTGAGCAAGCTGGCGCAACTGACCGAAGGCCGCAGCGGCGCTGACATCGAGGGCATCTGCCGCCGCGCCTCTCTGCTGGCTCTGCGCGAATGGATCACGCCGCGCCTCCAGCTCGCGCGCGTACAGGTCAGCGAGGCCGGCGAAGACGGCAAAAACCTGCCCACGCCGCTGAGCAGCGCCAGCAGTCCCTTTAGCGATACAGGCGCGCTCGCCGCCCAGTACCAGATGCGCATGGATCACTTCCTGCGCGCCCTCGAAGAACAGAACGAGCGCTACACTTCCATGCAGGCCAGCAGCGAAGCTCAGCGCAAACGAGAAGAGGGTCAGCAGCGTCTGCTCGAAATGGCAGCCAACCAGTCCGCCAGCGGCCAGCGCCCCCTGCGCGGCTTCCGTCTCTTCCTGGCTCGCCTCTTCGGTCTGGCCTGAGTACACAGCAGCGCGCAAAAGGCTGAGCGCATGGAAGATGGGTAGCACGTGGGGCGTTGCCTCCCGCGCTACATCGGCGACAATAGCGAGACAATGTTCGCTATTGTCGCCACCGGGCATCAGGTCAAGCCCAGCCTTGACCGTGTCCCGCTGGCATCCCGAAGCATCGCCTCCGGGACACTTTGAGAAATAAATCTACTTTTTGGCAAACGAATCTGTTCAAGATTCAGCTGGTATTATTGCATTTGCATGTAAAATGATACCGCGTTCAAGCAGCCTGACAGGCCGGATCGTGGAGATTATTAAAGTTCGTTCAGACATTTGTCATTCACAAATCACAACAAATGCACGATAATTCCGTCCCAAACGGGCTACCTCTTACTATTTAGATTTCGGCTATGGTATAATAGACACAGAGAGAGTTACGAAAAGTAGTTCAAAGGGGAGGGGCCGTTATGCGGATTTCACAAGAGCCTGATGATGATTCCTCTGCCGTCTCCCGCGAACAGGTAACTGCGGCGTACCTGGATGCGTTCCGTTTGATCGACAAACGGGTGACTCCCTTCCTGGGAAAAGCCACCACTCGCGTACTGGTACAGGCGGCGGCGAAGAGACTCGCAAAGACTTATCCGTGCCTGGCATTTCTTGAGCGAACGCCCTACACAGAGGTGCTCCCCTCGGTCCTGAGCGAGCACTGCCATGTTTCGGTGGAAGAACTCAATGCCGGGTTACACGCCCTGCTCCAGGAATGTTTCCTCGGCTTAAAAGAACTCACCGGTGATTTAATAGAGCCACCACTGCACGAAGAAGTGACGCGTCAACTGGGAAATATGCCCTGAAACAGCAGAGATGGAGAATAACGTGCAACCAGAATCACAGGTCACTGATAGCGCGTCTGGCTCCGGCAATGGACCTGGAGGAGATCGTCTGACCCGCTTGCGTCAGGAAATGGTGTTTCTGAACACTATGGGCAAGCGGTTTGTCGCAGCACTTGATCGCTTCCAGGTCCATCGCGCTTTGCTGGCCACTCTCCAGGAACTCTATAGTTTCTCCGCCTGCTCTATTTTGATGAAAGGCGCCACGGTCTACGAACTCTCGATCATCCCTCGCTATCCCCTGAGCGCGCCTTTTCTCCAGGAAATGTTTGAAAAAATCGCGCGGGCCGCCAGTGTGATTGGTTTCTCCCATGTGGATTCCGACGATCTGGCCATCGCGGCCTACCTGGATGCGCCCGATGATCTGATGCCGCTCAATTCGTCTCCTCAACCGCTGCCAACGACCATCGGGGACTTTCTGAATATCCCGCTGACGGTGGATAATCGCATTATCGGTATCCTCAGCCTTTTCGACGAGCGCGAGCAGGCTTTCGATACCAATCTCTTGCAGTTGACCACGATGATCGCCGATTACGCGGCGGTGGCCCTGGAAAATGTCCGCCTGCGCGAACGCGAAACGGCCCTCTGGCGCGCGGCTGAGATGGAGCGTCACCGCCTGGAACGCATCATCGGCAGTATGGCCGAGGGTCTGCTGATTACCGATCAGCAGGGCGTGGTGACCTCTCTTAACCGTTCAGCCGAACAACTCTTCAATCAGGTGCAGATCGCCTCCGCTCAGGATCAACCGCTCTCCCTGCGCAAGCTGGCCACCAGCGGCGAAATCCTCTGGCTGGGCGAGCTGGCCGATCTGATCGACTACGCTCTGGAGGGGCATACGGTACTCAATCAGGAGATCAACGCCGGCGTCAGCGGCGATTCCATTCCGCTGACCTTCAGCGTCAGCGCCGCTCCGCTCAACGAGGCTGGTCCGCAACCAACGCGCCCGGTCGGCGTGGTGGCCGTTCTCAACGATATCACGTCCAGCAAACAGATTGAGAAGCTCAAGGATGAATTCGTTTCGGTTGTCTCGCACGAACTGCGCACGCCGTTAACCGCGATTAAAGGCTATACGCAACATCTGATGCGTCGTCTCGAACGGCGTCTGCGCGACAAACGCCCGCCAGCAGGTCCATCGGCGAACCCTGATGCTCCCCAAAAAGAGCCGCCGGAAAGCTACGATTTGCGCAGTCTCCAGATCGTTCAGAGCCAGAGCGAGCAACTTGAGCGGCTGGTCAACGATCTGCTGGACCTCTCCCGCGCCCAGTGGGGCGAAATGAACCTGCAATACAGCAGCTTTTACCTGGCCGACGCGCTCACTGAACGCGTCCAACTGGCCCAGGTCAGCGCGGAAGAACACACCATCATGCTGGACATTCAGGTGCAAAACAGCCGCATCGTGGCCGACAAATTACGCGTCAGCCAGGTCATCGGCAATATCCTGGACAACGCCATCCGCTTCTCACCGCAGGGTCGCCAGGTAACGGTGATACTCAAAGAACAGAATAATGAATATTTGATCAGCATCACCGATCAGGGCATCGGCGTCAGCCCGGAATACATCGATCACATCTTTGAGCGCTTCTATCGCGTGCGCAACACTGCCAGCCGCCAGTATTCGGGTATTGGCCTGGGACTCTTCGTCGCACGGGCCATTGTCGAAGCCCACGGAGGACGCATCTGGGTTGAAAGCAATGAGGGTCTGGGCAGCACTTTCTCCTTCACCCTGCCCCGCGCTCCGCATACCACCATGCTGGAATTCTCCTGACGCGCCACCTCAGAATGAACAGGACGCTACAACGCCTGCAAGAGTTCCGTAGGGTTAGAGCCGAAATGCTCGCGCAGATACGAGCGCCCAAAGGGCGTGAAGTGAATACTCGCCCAGCTCGCGCGTAGAGACTGAATATTGCGCAGAATGCGCGCCTCGCCCCAGAGCGGAAAATACAGATCCCGCAGCGCCGCTATCCAGTCGCCCAGGCTGGTCAACATCATACCCAGCACCAGCACGATCAGAATCACCGGAAAATTATGCGGCAGAACCAGCGGAGTAGGCAACCCACTGAAGAGGCCCAGGTAGAGGATCGTCCCGGAGACCAGGGTTTGCAGAATGGTGGTAAATAAAATAAAAGCGGCGGAAGGGGTACTTAAAAAGAGCGCGGAAACGCCAAAAGGGCCGATAGCCCACCCGATCAATGGATCATTGCGAAACGCTTTGCAGAGGAGCTTTAGACATGCTACCAGGCCGAGCCAGAGGACCACAAAACCAATCAGACCGAAAAGATTTGTAATGTGAACAGCAAGATTAGCGGTGGACGTTCCTGGCATGTATTCCTCCTTGTGACGGAGCAGCTATGGTACACAATCTCTACTGCTTACAGTATACTCTTTTTCATATAATCGACAAGGGAATAGATCACTTTCTGCAGGATTTCCTATTTTCCGATACCTGCAAAGCGCTGCGGGCGCCCTGGCGGTCTGTCGGAATTTGAACTGACTGGAAACGACCAGGATGAGAGAAGTGAGCGTGCCTTACGCGGGCGCCTGCTTCTCGGTCCAGCCCTCGGCCCCCACCAGCGGGACAAACAGACAGCCGCCCAGATTGCGGATTTCCGGCTGCCATGGCGTGCGGCGTACCCGCAAAAGATCCTGGTGCTCGCGCATACCCACCGGCACCACCAGGATACCGTACCTCACCAGTTGTAACATCAGGCGAGCCGGGACTGCAGGAGCCGCTGCCGTGACCAGGATGCGATCATAGGGCGCCTGATCCGGCCAGCCCAACGTGCCATCCCCTACATAAATGGATACGTTCGAGATGTGTAATGCGTGTAAGCGCTCCGCTGCCCGCCAGGCCAGATCTTGAAAACGCTCAATCGAATACACCTGAGCCGCCAGGTGAGCCAGGATCGCCGTTTGATAACCTGAGCCGGTGCCAATCTCCAGTACGCGCTCACCTCCGTTCAATTGGAGCGCCTGCGTCATCAGCGCCACCATAAACGGCTGAGAGATTGTCTGGCCCTGCGCAATCCCCAGCGCGCGATCCTCGTAAGCCAGCGCGCGCAGCGACTCATCCACAAACAACTCACGCGGCGTCCGCGCCAGCGCCTCCAGCACCCGCTCGTCTCTCACCCCCGCGCCGCGCAACGAAGCCAGAAGTTGCTGGCGTTTCTTCTCAAGCCGTTCATCCATGCTCAGCACCTCCCAATACCCGCAAAAGCAGAGCTCAATGACATTTCCGCTGAGATACACGCACAGGCCACAGTAGAGCCAGGAATCCTTATAAGAGTAGTGTAAGCAGTTTTTAAGGGATAGTCAAGCGGGTGAAGGAAATCTGTAGAGGGGAAAAATGGGCGCTACTGGTCTCGAACCAGTGACCTCTTCCGTGTGAAGGAAGCGCTCTACCGCTGAGCTAAGCGCCCTTGGGACGAGAGATACTATAGCATGAGTTGGGGCAGAAGTCAAGCATTTTTTGTGGGCAGAAAAAAAAGGGCACAGGGCGATCCTTCGAGTCTCTTCTTCTCTGCTCGCTCCAGCCAGAACAGGGGCATGGCCGCTTTGCTCTGGCCATGTCCCTGTTCTGTACCCCATCAGGAAATGGGGGAATGGCTCACGTTCCCTTATGTCTATCCGCAGGTTACGCCATTGAGGGTAAACGAGGTAGGTACCGTGTTGGTGCCGTTCCAACTGCCCAGGAAGCCAACGGAACTCAGAGTAGCGCCTGGCGCAATGGTGGCATCGTATGAGAGATTGGTGACTGTGACCTGGCTGCC
>DASZXF010000870.1:0-2153 GCA_035546055.1 Ktedonobacteraceae bacterium | reverse complement strand
GCTTCACAGCGGTATATTACATCCCACCTGCCAGTCTATCATGGGCACAGGTACCGTGATCGACCCGCCGGCTCTGCTCGAAGAGTTAGAGATGCTGACCCGGCAAAACGTCGCCACCTCCTCCATGCTGATTTCCGACCGCGCCCACGTAGTCATGCCCTATCATAAAGTCCTGGATGAAGTTGAGGACCAGGCGCGCGGTCAGTATCGTGTAGAGACCACGAAACGAGGTATTGGTCCCGCGTACACCGACAAGATAGCGCGCATCGGCCTTCGCGTACAGGATTTGCTGGATGAAGGCATCCTGCGCGCCAAACTGGACATTCTCTTGCGGCGCACCAACGCGCTGCTCGTCCATGTCTATGCCCGCCCGGCCTTTGAACTGGAACCCCTGCTGCAAGAAGCCCTGAGCTGGGGCGAGCAGCTCAGGACGCGGATCGTTGATACCGTACCGCTGGTGCGCGCGGCCCTGCGAGAAGGCAAACGCATCGTGCTGGAAGGCCAGTTGAGCGCCATGAAAGACCTGGACTGGGGTTCCTATCCCTTCGTCACCTCGTCCTCTCCGACAGCCGCAGGCGCGGCGGCGGGCGCGGGTATTCCGCCGCGTCAGATCGACCGCGTCATCGGCGTGGCCAAGGCATACAGCACGCAGGTAGGGACCGGACCAATGCCCACTGAACTGCACGGTAGCCAGGGTGACGCCTTGCGGGAACTGGGCGGCGAATTTGGCGCGACCACCGGTCGGCCACGCCGGATCGGCTGGTTCGATGCCGTCGTCACCCGCTATGTCAGCGAGATCAATGGCTGCACCGAGCTGGCAATCACCAAACTGGATGTCCTGGATAGCCTGGCCGAGATCCCCGTCTGCACCGCCTACCGCCATCAGGGCACGCTCCTTGAGGATATGCCCGGCCCCTTCATCCATCAAGCCTGCGAGCCGGTGTATACCATCCTGCCCGGCTGGCAGACCTCCACGCGAGAGGCACGCTCCCTGCAAGCCCTGCCGCGCCAGGCCCGGGCCTATCTCGACTTTCTGGCCGCCCAGACCCGCCTCCCGGTACACAGCATCGGCGTCGGTCCCCACCGCGAGCAAACCATCCTGGCCGCGCACTGACAGCATCGGCGTTTCCAGCCAGCAGCAGAACTTTGAGTAAGCCACAGAAGACAAGAGTCATCCCCAAAGTTTCTGAGGCGGCCCCAACCGTTGGTGGCACCCCACCCAAGGGAAAGGGTGAGGTGGGAAAACGCGCCTTGAGGTGCGGGAAAAATTGGAAACGTCATGCACCGCAGGCGCGCCACTCCTGATGAGGCTTCTTGCGGCCTCAGAAGATCCCGTTGGCGAACCCTTTCTTTGACTCCTCGTCGCTGCGCGACTCGTCCTGGTTGGTAGAGGCGCCGCAGGCGCCGAGAATGCGAGAAGAAGGGTTCGCCAATGGGATCAAAATTGGAGATGACTGATCTCTTCTGTTTCGGTATATCGAGAGAAACAGAAGAGGCGTCTGGCTGGTTGCCAGGATAGCATTGCAGTTTTGATACAAGCGAAAAGCCCCCGCGCAAGAAGAGAAGCCGATCTATAAGCATATCTCCTATAACGAGCAAATCGTTTATGTGTCTTACCTGGATAAACACCACTATTATGAACAATATAGCTAACTTAACAGCAGTGGTGAATAGGATGAAAAGTAGAACGATATATGATGTACGATTCTAAAAGCATCAAAAAGCCTGCGGATTCTATGGGAAGAATACTTGACTTTTAAGGAAAGGTAATGGTATGTTTTATACAAAGGTGCCAAACAACTGCCTCAGCTCACTTTAGTCAGTAAAAGGGAAGTATCGTATGAAATACGAGCATATTCGTATGCATTTCAACCCTCAACCCTCACTTCTGAAGTTTGATCGCCAGTTACCTACCTATAACTGGTTGTTCCCCTTCGATCTGGAGGAGCAGAAAGTAGCCGATCCCCTCTCGGTTTTGCCGCTCGTTGAGCCTGGCTCTGGCCAACGCGCGATGTACATTCACGTTCCTTTTTGTGAAACCATTTGCAGCTTTTGTCCATTTACACGCGGGGAGTTCGAGCGTGAAGATGAGCTGGATCGCTATATGCGGGCGCTCTTACGCGAGATGGAGCTCAAACATGCGTACCGGGGTT
>DASZXF010000869.1:0-3591 GCA_035546055.1 Ktedonobacteraceae bacterium | reverse complement strand
AAGTCGGTCAAACAAACGATAGCCTTCAGCAATTAGACCTATCAGGTGAACATGTGGAAGAGATACGTCCTGGGGAAGATTTCTACTGGACAGAATTTCAGGCTTCCTTGCTCGATGATTTCCGAGGAGATTGCTACCTTCAACTTCATCGTTTCTCTGATGCCCAAAATGTGTTTCAGGAAGCATTAACGTTAGGGAAATCATCATCGCTTCGCCATCAGTCTAGCGTGACCATCGGTCTAGCAGAAGCAATGATGCAACAGGGAGAGTTGGAGCAAAGTTGTGCCCTGGCTGGTCAGGCGCTTGCATTAACACATCAAACCCAATCATGGATGATTCTTCAGTATGTTCACAGCTTCCGTGACCAGTTGGATCAATGGAAAAATGAGCCTTGTGTCAAGGATTTAGACGAACAAATAGCGTACCTACGTGCTGAAATACCCAGGTTCAGCGCCTAATCCTTTCTACCCCGGCCTTGCGTTTGCCGGGGTTTCTTTCTTTACGCCTGATCGTCCCAATAAGACAGTAAGGGCACTCTACTGCATCCCCATCAAAACGCTGCTCCTCGTCATCTACGGCCCCTGAGAGGCGCTTCTATCAGCCATCACTGATGAGGTAATATCTTGGTTTAAGCTCTGCAATTGTCGCTCTCTGCCCTCTCAGGACCATTCAGGGTATTGCCAGGAAAGCAGGAGACAAAGTTGGTGAACGTCAAAAAGACCTCCACAGAAGAATGTGTGTATCATTTGTCTAAGATCTGGCTGTCTCCTAGCACCAGTTTGGGGAATGGCCCCTCTGTTTCCTCAACTGGGTTGCTGGCAAGCAGGGCTTCGTACTCAGCCGCCTCCTCATCGGTCAGGAACTCCAGGCCGTCAAGGGTGTCCCAGGTAAAGCGGTCTTCTCTGATCTGTTTGCTCTTTTTCATGATGTTAGCCTCCTTAATCCCTGCAATATATGGCCTCCTAGCATAGCACCTCTAAACATCTTGCAGCAAGCCACCCCCGAAAAGAAGAATAGTGGCGCTTTTCGCAGCCCTTGTAGAGAGTGAAAACGTAATAAAGGGAGGTTGCTCTATGCAACAAGAAAGTACCAAAGAACACTATTTCGAGAATGCCAAGATTGCACGTTTTGATGCGCAGTTAGCAAGCAAAGTCAAAGAGATTATCGAGAATCAATGGGGAAAGCACTTGGCAGATATCAAAGATTTGAGTGTTGGGCAATTTCACGAACGGCTTGTACGGCAGAACCAGATATCTTACCGACCAACCAATCGCTTCGTATTGCAAGCGTATTTTTTTACCGCAACAGAACCACGAAGAATAACCTTCACTTTGACAGCATAGCTGGCGAACAAACAAATGAGGAGGGAGCAATCAGCCCCCTCCTTTTTTGCGTACTCAACAGGCTTGCAAAATGGCCTCCAGCTCGCTTACAATAAAATTCCAATAACTAACAGAGAGGGATAATGAACGTCCTCAATCCCAAGGTCGCACTTTTCTTCCTGGCCTTCCTGCCCCAGTTCACCAGCCCGGCGTATGGTTCAGTGCCCCTGCAAATCATCATCCTGGGCATGATCTTCAACCTCTCGGGTACGCTGGTCAACATTGTCGTTGCCCTGCTGGCCGGCTCGCTCGGTGGCTGGCTGAAGCGCAACGCCCGCGTCTCCCGCGCGCTCAACTGGCTGACCGGCTGCATCTTCATCGGTCTGGGCGTGCGCCTGGCCTTTTTGCAACGTCAATAGCAGGAAGGAGGCGCCATGCATCTGTCCCACGGTGACTACGCGCAACTCATCGTGCCCCGCGAACGCGTCTATCCTCAACCTCAGCAGAGAGACGATTTACACGGCGACGTTGGTTGAGCGGCTATAGGGTTTGTTGGGGTCGAGAAGCACGTTGACGCAGGCGGGCCGACCGGAGGCGAAGGCGCGTTCGAGGGCGGGACGAATGTCGGCGGGACGCTCGACGAGTTCGCCGTAGCCGCCGAGGGCGGCGACCATCTGATCGTAGCGGATGCCGGGGGCGAGTTCGGCGGCGGTGGCGTGCCCGATCATGGCTTGCTGTGGATGCTTGATCTGTCCCCAGGCGCCGTCGTTGCCGATGATCGCCACGACAGGCAGATTCTGGCGCACCATGCTTTCAAACTCCATGCCGTTGAGGCCAAAGGAGCCATCGCCATAGATCATGAGGACGCGCTGACCGGGGCGGGCCAGTTGCGCGGCCATGGCGAAGCCGGTCCCGGTGCCCAGACAGCCCATCGGCCCGGAGTCGAGCCAGTAGCCGGGGCGGTGAACGTTGATGACGCGCCCGGCATAGCTGACGATATCGCCGCCGTCGCCCACCACTGTGGTGTCTTCGTCGATGAAATCGCGGATCTCGCGACAGAAACGCAGGGGATGAATGGGCACCGCGTCGGAGTTGAGGGCCGCGCTGTCGCGCTCATGGCCCCGCTCCTCCTGCGCGCGGATAGCGGCCAGCCATTCTCCCGCCGGCAATTGCCGGGTACCCTGAGCGAGCTGGCTCATGCTCAGACCCACATCGCCCACCAGCGCGGCCTGCGCGCCCCGGTTTACACCCACATCCTCGGCGGCCAGGTCCAGCCAGATCACATTGGCCGAGGCCGGAATCAGCGGCGGCTGACCGTGATTCAGGCGAAAGTCCATGCGCGTACCAATGGCCAGAATGGTGTCCGCGCCCTCCAGGGCTTTGCGCCGCGAGTTGGAGAAGAAGAGTGGATGGGTGGGCGGCAGACAACCGCGACCCGCCCCGTTGAGGTAGACTGGCGCGTTCAGGCGCTCGGCCAGCAGACGCAGCGGCTCGGCGGCATCGCACCACCAGACCGCGTTCCCGGCCATAATCACCGGACGCTGCGCCCGCTCCAGCAGCTCAATAGCCTGTTCGACCAGGGCTGGATCAGGTGCCAGGCGGCCCTGGTAGCGATACTGAGCTGGCTGACCGGGATCAAAGGCCTCCTCTTCCTCAAAAAGCCGACTCAAAATGTCCATCGGCATCTCCAGAAAAGCCGGGCCGGGCTTGCCGCTGAGCATCTGGCGGAAGGCCATGGCGGTATACTCGCTCAAGCGCGCCGTCTCGTGAACCGCACGCGCCCATTTCGTAATCGGGCGCACCAGTTCAAGCTGGCCCATCTCCTGCAACGCGCCGCGATCCCAGAGTCCCTGGGGAGCCGCACCGCCAATCACCAGCACCGGACTGCCCGCCAGATAGGCATTGGCCAGTCCCGTAATGCCATCCGTCACTCCCGGTCCCGCCGTCAGCAGCGCCACGCCGGGCCGGCGCGTTACCTTCGCCCAGCCCTCAGCCGCGTGAACCGCCGCCTGTTCGTGCCGCGTATCCACCACGCGAATCCCCTCGCGCACACACCCATCATAAATAGCCGCGATATGCCCGCCGCTCAGCGTAAATACAACCTCCACTCCCTCGCGCTTCAACATCTTCGCGACCAGCATTCCGCCATGAACGATCCCCATTGATCTCTCCTGCCTTTCTCCATAAATGAGACAAACACCTGTCCAACTATAGCATATTTTGCGAGGACTGAAAGCAGAGCGTTTTCGGCTGGAGGCAGGCGGCGGGC
>DASZXF010000868.1:0-11955 GCA_035546055.1 Ktedonobacteraceae bacterium | reverse complement strand
TATGGATTTCGTATTTTTTAGTCCTGGTCTCTTCTTTTTCCCTGTTCCGCCAGATTCGCCGGTCTGAGCCTCATCCTTCCGGGGCATCCCCCACGGCAAGGTGAAATGGTGCGCTACCGATTGCGTTCATGGCGCACAAAGAGAATAGTACCCGCGACAAAACAAACGAGAAACATGACTGCCATTATCAGTAAATCAAGCAAGGGGCTTTCCAGAACGACCTGAGCGTAGACTGGCTGACCGGCGTAAAAAAGCGCACGCGTGAAATTAACGACATAACGCAGGGGAGAGAGCAGGGAAAAGATCTCCAGGTACCAGGGCAAGACACGGATGGGAATAAAGACGCCGGCCAGGAACATCTGCGGAGTCATAATCAGGTTAATAACCTGCATAGCTCCGCGTTGATTGCTCATCAGGGAGGTGAGCAACGCGCTGAAGGCGCCTCCCAGCAAGCAGATGAGCAGAGCAACAGGAATGAGCAGCAGCACCAGTCCCCAGGAAAGCTGGACGCCGAAGACCAGGGCGCCCACAATCAAGGTAACGCTCCCCTGGACAAGGGCGATGCCCGATTGTCCCAGAATCTTGCCCAGAATGATGGCGTAAGGGGAGATGGGCGCGATGAATAATTCCTGGCCAAAGTCGTTGTCGCGGTCCTCCACCAGCGAGGCCACACCGCCAACGGTCGCGGTAAACATGGTCATGACAAAGGTGCCGATTACGGTAAAGTCAACCAGGTTAAAACTGACCGCGCTGCCCAGGTTGGCCTGCATGATGCCGCCCATACCGCCAATCAGCAGGACTGGTAAAACGATGGAGCCGAAAAATTGCGCGCGATCTCCCACAAAGCGCTTGATATCACGTCCGGCCACGGTCAACAGGGCATTGAGGAGCGAGGTGCGCGCGACCACCCTGCCGGAAGGCTCTGCTTCCACAGCGGAAAGCGGGGTGACTGATTTTTGCCATGTACTCATGCTTCTTCCCTCACAAGCTTCAGGTATACATCTTCCAGCGTGGGCGCATAGGTGCGCACAAGATGGAGCGGGGTGGTTATCATCTGTAAGACGCGCTGCACGTCCTGTCCGCTGACATTGAGGCGAAAATGACTCTCTTCTTGAAAATCGAGCTTGAGAGTGCGCAGTTCCGTCCGCAGGCGTTCGCGTTCTGGAGAATCGAGAAGCAGGGCCGGGGCGGTCAGCTCGGCTTTGATCTGGGCGGGAGTGCCGGCGGCCACGACGCGACCATGATTCATAATGGAGACAACATCGGCCTCTTCAGCCTCTTCGAGATAGTGAGTGGTCAAAAAAATGGTAGTGCCACTCTCCCGGCGCACGCGGCCCAGGTACTCCCACAGACTATGCCGGCTATCGGGGTCCAGGCCGGTTGTTGGTTCATCGAGAAAAAGGACATCGGGACGGTGCAACAGACTCCGCATGATCTCCAATTTGCGTTTCATGCCCCCGGAAAAGGTTTTGGCCGGCTTGAACAGCGCCTTTTCAATGTCCAGCAGGGCCGCCAGTTCGCGCACGCGCTGTTTATACGCGCGCGGCATGAAGGCGAAAAACGGGCGATATGGATACAGGCCATAGAGCGCAGCGTGCAGGCGCACGTTTTCCTCGGCGCTGAGATTGAGATCCAGGCTGGGTCGCTGGAAAACAATGCCAATATGCCGACGAACTTCGGTGGCCCGGCTGAGCGGATCGTAGCCAGCTACCTGAATGCGCCCGGAGGTTTTTGACAGGGTGGTGGTTAAAATGGAGATGATGGTCGATTTCCCGGCTCCGTTGGGACCAAGCAGGGCAAAGAAAGAACCGGGCAGGACGTGAAAAGAGACATCATCGACCGCGTTCGTCTCGGCCTTTTTATACCGTTTAATAAGATGGTCAACCACTATCACGGGTTGGGCTGACTCAGCCTGCCTGGTGGAAAAAGCTGGCATCATATCCTTTGCCGCTTCCACGCGAGACAATGCGGCAGGGCTGTCAGCAACCTGGCTCTGCCATGTCCCCGGCGTAAACAGAAGTTTGTTTTCCTCTGACATCGTACAACACTTCTCCTTGCAATCAAAAGACAGGTCTCTATGGCTGCATAGTGTAGCCGAGTGGGAATACCCTGTCATGCTCCTTTTGGAGTATTCCAGGGAGTATGCGTGTACACAGGGGCTTCAGTTCTGTGTCAATAAACCGGCTTCGCGCGCTCGCGCTACCGCCTGGGTGCGATTACTCGCGGCAAGTTTTCCCAGAATATTTTTGACATGGCGTTTGGCAGTATTTGGCGCAATCACCAGGCGCGCGGCTATTTCCTGATTTGAGGAGCCATTGGCCAGCAAGGCCAGCACTTCCCTTTCACGTGCGCTCAAGGTCTCGGCAAGACCAGCAGCAGCGGGACGCGGCGCTGCTAGCTGCTGCAGTTCGCTCTCAGGCGCGTACGCGGCCAGCAGAGTGCGAATATAGGCCGCATATGGCGGCTTTTGTGCCAGCAGGCGGGTGAGCAAACGAGCCAGGGGTTGCCCCTCGTCAACAAACAGGCGTATAAAGCCGCCTGGTTCGGCCTGAGAGACAGCCTGCCCGAGGATTGTCAGCGCACGCGATGTCTCCCCCTGCGCCTGGAGCGCCAGGGCGGTGAGCACAAGGATCTCTATCACTCGTCCGGTGAAGCCGGCTTTTTCATACGAGAGGCGCAAACGGTCGAGCAGTTCAAGCGCCTGGATGAGATGCGCCTCCTGCGGCGCGGCGCGCGCCTGTGCGATGAGCACACGAGCCAGGCTGAGGTATCTGGCAAATACTCTTTCATCCGGTGGTTCCTGCCAGGCATCATCATAAGCCGGTCCGCAGGCTCTCACCCGGCGTATAGCCTCATCTAACTGCCCCTGCCGCAACAGGATACGAACGCGCGTCTGCATTTCAAGCTCATGAATTGCCTGGGGAGGCAGACGCGCCATATCCTCATCCATCTCTCGCAACAAGGTCCGCACTTCCTGCTCACGTCCCCTGACGTGACTGATCCAGATCTGAATCAGGCGAAACGAGAGGGTCAGTTCGATAATCTCGATGCCGCGCGCGGCCACCTCGGCCATGCGAATATATTCATCGGCTTCATCCAGTCGATTCCATTCGAGCATCAGCCTGGCATAGCCAGCGGCAATCCAGATGGTCATCTCCGGCAGCATTTCTCTGGTGGTACGCAGCATCTGCAAAAGTTGCCGGTACAGGCGGTCCAGTTTTGCCAGTGCCCCCTGCGCTTCATACATTTCAATCAGGCTGACCAGGGCGACCAGGTTCAAGAAATGAAATTCTCGCTGCTGAAGCGATTCGCTGGCTTTCACCAGCATCTCTTCAGCGGCAGCAAGATTGCCCTGTATACGATAGGCTGCACTCTGGGCAAGCTGAATACAGAGTTCGGCCAGCCTGCGCGTGGAGGTTGCATGTTCGGGTAAAGCACGCAGGGTTTGCTGAGCAAGCTCGATGGCCTCGTCAGTCCGGTTGTTACCGAGAGCCTGCATGATACGGATGAAGTTCAGATTGGCCTGCGCCTCCATCCATTCCGCATCCCTGCTCTCTATGGCTCGTTCGTCAAAGCTCTGCTGGAGCGTGGCAATAGCCTTTTCTAGCAGAGCAGGATGGCCATCATCCTCGGTCAGCGACAGCCAGGTGGCAGCTACGCGCAGAATGGGGCGGTTGGCGATGATCTCCTCCGGTAATAGAGCCAGCCAGCGCCGCAGAGTGGTAAATTCAACGCGTCCGATCATCTTATTGGCAAGGCGCTCCAGCAAGGACGCCGCGTGCGCGAAATCGCCGGCCTGGAGAGCGCATTCGCAGGCTTCATAGAGCATGTTGTGCGAGGCAAACCAGCCGCTGGCCCGCATGTAGAGCGCGGGCAACTGCTCCGGCTCCCGCTGCTCCAGTTGATGACGCAGGCTCTCGGCAAAAAGCGCGTGATAGCGATACCATTCGCCAGTCTCATCAAGCGCGCTGACAAAGAGATTCGCCCGGCGCAATTCCTCCAGCACGGCCTGACTCCCCTCCTGCTCCATGACTGCATCGCAGAGTGCTCCATTTAAGCGTTCGAGAATACTGGTGCGCAGAAGAAAGGTGCGCACCTGCGGGGTCTGGCGGACCAGAATCTCGTCACTGATGTACTCTCGAATGAAGCGATGGTTGCCATGAAAGCTGCTCAGCAGAGCCTCTGGATCGCTACAGCCGCGCAGAGCCAGGGCCGCCAGTTGCACACCGGCAATCCACCCTTCTGTGCGCTGTTCCAGATTATCCAGGGCGCCTGCCCCCAGTTGCAGATCCATAGCCTGCAAAAACGCTGCGACTTCCTCGCCGGCAAAGCGCAAAACATCGGCGTGAATCTCGCTCAGGCGACCGCGCGCCCGCAAACGGCTGAGTGGCAGCGGCGGATCAACGCGCGTGCCCAGGACCAGATGCAGATGCTCCGGCGCATGCTCCAACCAGAAGATGAACAGATCATGCACGGCATCGTCCTCCAGCGCATGATAGTCATCCAGCACCAGCACCGCGTCTCCTGAAATATAGACCAGCACATCGTTGATCAGCGCGGAAAGCACCCTCTGATAATCTGCCGACGACGGCAGATCGGGCAATGTCTCAACATGCTGGCCCAGCCGGGCATCCAGCGTTTGTAAGGACGCCTGGAGATAGGAGAGCAAGCGCCGTGGCTCGTTATCCGCGCTTTCCAGGGCCAGCCAGGCCACCGGCAGCGATGTGGCGCGCGCCCATTCCGCCAGGAGCGTTGTCTTCCCGGAGCCAGCCGGCGCGGCCACCAGGGTGAGCGAACCCGCCGCGCTTTTCTCCAGCAGTTTCACCAGACGTGGGCGAGGAACATGCTGCACCGGCAGACGCGGCACGCGAAGCTTTGTAGCCAGCAACAATTCTTTCATAGCACCAGGATACATCCCCATCTTTAAGTATCGCCAGCCCGGAAAAGTCCCGCCTACAAACACCCGTGTTCCCTCCAGCGCGCCAGGCCGTTGCCGCGCACCTGATATCTCACCCTTATTACGAGAGAGTCCTTCCATTGGTTAGAGACCATAAACATCCCGAATATATCCCTGCAACTCAGTAAAAATGCCTATAGTCAGAAAAATCGCTTTGCTCTATGCTTGGGCAAACAACAGGCACTCTCTTTGTTGACCGCGAATATCACAGAGGGAACCTGTCTATCTGCCTATCTCCTGTCAGGGGAGATATTACACTCAGGAGAAATCACCGATGAATGCTTTTTCCCAACAGCCCACCCTCCGCCCCTGTCCCGAATGCGGAGGCCGCCGCGTGGCTGGCCACCAGGACAAAGACATAAACCTGCGGGCTGAACTGCGCACACCCTCCGGGCATCCTCTGAGCGTTTCGCTGCGTGCGGCAGTCTGCACGGTCTGCGGACATGTCTCAATCTATGCCAGGGATCTGGCCCCGCTTTATGAAGATATGCAGAAGCATCCCGACAACTATCGCTACTAACCTGTTTCAGGAAAAAACGATAAAGAGAAGTACCGCCTGTTCCTCTCCCTGGCCAGACGCTATGCCGCGCTCCGAAAAAAGCACAGCGGCCTGCGCCAACTATGGAGAGGAACAACAAGCAAGCCCCTACCCCTGCAAGACTCCCAACAAACCAGAACATCAAGTCTAAAATGAGCCGCATCTTCGACCTCGCACTTCTTTGTTATGTGTTCATTATAGCCAGTTTCACTGTCACTGTCAATAGCAATTTTTCCCTCCTGGCCAGGAAAAGAAGCATGGCTCTGTAGTATGCCCGGGTTTCCCACGAAAGCGGAATAATTCTGCCCGCTTTGTATGGCATACTCATCTCAAGAAACGAGCAGAGCAGTGTCCTACCCGGGGCGCCTGAAAAGAGAGGAAATGAGATATGGGTGCAGAAAAAATGAGCAAACAACATGTAGTTGGACAGACCAGAACTGCCGGCTTTCAAATCGGGGTGCGCAGGACTTTTGCCATTTCAGTAGCGCAGGCATGGGATTTCCTCACGTCGGAGGAGGGTCAGCGAATCTGGCTGGGAGAAGATTGCGCGTTAGCATTGAGAGAGGGCGCGAGCTATACCACTCCTGGCGGGACAAGGGGAACCGTTCGCGTAATCAATCCCGGCGTAAATCTGCGCCTGACCTGGCAGCCCCGGGAATGGGCACGCGCGTCCACCATTCAGATTCGCACCATCCCCAGTGGCGTCAACACGGTGATCAGCTTTCATCAAGAAGGCCTTGCCGATGTCCGTGAACGCGCCACTATGCGTCAGCGCTGGCAAGAGGCCATTGCGAAGCTGGAAACGCACTTTCCTCCCACAAAGTAATCCTGCAAAGGAGTCGCCAGGAGAAAACCAGGAGAAGCGAGCGGAAGCAGGTCACACCCGTTACACCGGCTGTGGCCTGCTTCCTTGCCCTTCAAGAGACATCTTTCGATATCAGGTAAAAAAGAGTCCGGGCGGGCAGGGAAAAGACCACGGCGATTCGCCCCGGGAGCTTGTGCGCACCCTGTCTGATCATTCCGCGCAGTCTGCCCGTAAAAGTCTCAAACAAACCTATCCAGTTTGCGGTAGATACGCCAGGCGTCGGTCAGCGGGAGGCTTAGACGCGAGTTACCCAGATTTTCGCGGGCACGGCGCTACTGATGGAGACTTTTTGCGCGCCTACCTGGAGTTGACAGGCGTCGGGCTCTGGCTCATTGGCGGGGACTGCATCTGGCGGAACAAGCATGGTGAGTTCGGTGCCTGGAGTCAGACCTTTTTCGTGCAAGTAATGAATCAGGGCTTCTTCATCTTCGACAACTTCGGAAATGCAGAGAATTTTCACCGTTTCTCCCTGAGCCACGCTGGCCAGACGAATGGCATTTTGATCCTGCAGGTAGGTACGCGCGCTGGGCACCTGGCCGGGAATGGGATTGCCATGCGGACAGGTGGTCGGAAAGTTCAGGCTGGCCAGCACACGTTCTTCAACGGCGCCTGAAATAAAGTGCTCCAGGCGGCAGGCTTCCTCGTGAACTTGATGCCATTGCATACCCAGCATATCCACCAGAAAACGTTCAGTCAGACGATGGCGGCGCAGAACAGCCTCGGCTGCGGTATAACCCGCTTCGGTCAGATGAACCTGGCGGCGCTGGTCCATGTCGATATAGCCGGCTTTGACCAGTCGCTTGAGCATTTCCGTGACGGTCGGCGGGGCAACCTGGAACTTTTCCGCCAGGCGCGCGCCAATCACCGTTTCATTCTCGGCGGCCATGTTATAGATAGTCTCTAAGTATTCCTCGACGGTAGCCGTCAGGGCTTCTTCGGTCTTCACAATGCTGCTCCTCCGTTTGCTAAGACGCGCCTTCTCTGAGGAGATTGCGCTGCGTCCCGACATATTGGCCTTCTTGTATTCCGAACCTGGATATAGTGAGAGCAGAAAGGAGTCGATCATGACCATTGCATCAGTGGACTATCTTCCTGATCAATCCAGGTTACGAGCAAAACCTGCCTTGCTGGCGCGCGATATTGCTCGTCGCCTGCACCTATCGAGAACAAATATTACGCTCACGCTGCTGAGCGCCCTGTTACTCTGCGCGAGTATCGGCGCCTATAATCTGCACAATAGCTGGCTGGCCGGGCGCGATACCGCGAATAGCTGCAGTTGGTATACGATTGAGAGCGGCGATACGTTGTCTGGCATCGCCTGGCACTATCATATTACCACCTCGGCGCTGGCGCGCGCCAATGCCATCGGCAACCCCGATTTGATTTTCGTCGGTCGGCGGCTCTGCGTTCCTCGCCACGGTTCCGTCAGCGCAAGTGGCATTACCAGCAACGGCACAGTACGCTGGTACGCCTATAATGCGCTGGGATGGTCGGACCGACAGCAGGTGCGCCATCTGCTGTACCAGATAGCCGCGCGCCACCATCTGCCCGCCCGGCTTTTGCTGGCCATTGCCTGGCAAGAGAGCGGCTGGACCCAGCATGTGATTGCCTGGGATGGCGGAATCGGCGTGATGCAACTTATGCCGTATACGGCGATGAGTATTAATGCTGGTCTTGGCCGGAGGCTCGATCCCTACGAGTTGCATGACAATCTTGATCTGGGCGCGACGTATCTCCAATGGCTCTGGCAAAACTTTCACGGCGATCTCACCAAAGTAATCAGCGGCTATAACGAAGGCGGCTGGGCGGTGAGGCATCGCGGGATTTTTAACTGGCACTATGTCAATAATGTGAAGGCGCTTATGCACAATTTGAGCTGAAACAGGTCTGGCAGTTGCGCTGCCTGTCCCGTTTTCCCTCCCTGCATATCCCGGATGCAGCCAGGGCTATCGTGAATGGAGGATCGCTCCATTCACGATAAGAGGGTTTGCGCCTTTTATTTCTCATTACGCTTAATGTGGCTGAGTTGTGGCCACATACGCTTCCACGTTCGCGCGCATCTCGTTCAGGCTGTCGCCGCCAAATTTTTCGCACCAGGCTTCGGCGAGCGTGATGGCCAGCATGGCTTCGCCCACGACGCCACCAGCCGGTACGACGCAGACATCGCTGCGCTCGTAACGTCCCTCGGCGACGTTTTCCCCGCTGCGCAGATCAACGGTAGGCAGGGGATGGGCCAGCGAGGCAATCGGCTTGACGCCTACGCGCACGACAATCGGCTGCCCGTTGCTGATGCCGCCTTCGATACCGCCGGCATTATTGCTCAGGCGATGCCACGCCCCGTCCTCGCCGTGACGAATGACATCGTGAACCTGCGAACCAAATTGCGTGCTGCTGAAGAAGCCGCTGCCGATTTCCACGCCTTTGGCGGAGGGGATACTCATCATGGCTCCGGCGATTCTACCGCTGAGACGGCGATCCCACATGCCAAAGCTGCCCAGGCCGATGGGGACGCCTGTGGCCACGACCTCGAAGACGCCGCCGCAGGTCTCGGCTTTACTCTTGCATTCCTGAATAAAGGCGACCATGCGCTCCCCCAGGGCGCTATCTCCGCAACGCACTGGCGAGGCTTCGACGGCCTGCCAGTATTCCGGGGTGAATTGCTGATAAATGGCGCTCCGCTCGCCATCGCGCTCGCCGACGGGACCGATGGAGAGCACATGACTGTGGATCTCGACGCCAAATTGTTTGAGCAAAGCCTGGCATACCGAACCTACCAGCACACGCGAGGCTGTTTCGCGCGCGCTGGAGCGCTCGATGACATTCCGAATATCCTGGTGCCCGTACTTGATCAGCCCGGTGAAGTCCGCGTGTCCTGGCCGGGCCAGGGTGACCGGCTCGACCTCTTCCTCAACCGCTGTGACGCTCATTTTGACCTGCCAGTTCTCCCAGTCGCGGTTATTAATTTCGAGCGTGACTGGCGAGCCGAGGGTCAGACCATGGCGGATACCTGAGCGAATAACTGCCTGGTCCTTTTCAATTTTCATGCGCCCGCCACGCCCATAGCCGCCCTGGCGCCGCGCCAGGTGAATATTAATCTCCTCCGCGCTCAAGGGCAGACCGGCAGGCAAGCCTTCGATAATCGCTGTCAGCCCCGGCCCGTGGGATTCGCCGGAGGTAAGAAATCGCAACATAGATTTTTCCTTTTTCTTGTTTACAGGCCCAATGCCGCGCGCATCACCTCTTCCGGCGCGTTCTGACCCGTCCATAATTCCAACGCCAGGGTGCCCTGATAGAGCAGCATGGGGAGTCCGTTCAGGGTTGAGCAGCCGCGCTCAGCCGCAGCCCGCAGCAGGGGAGTCTGGGGAGGATTAAATATCATATCCATGACCAGCGCCGACGCTGGCAAGAGTCCGGCATCGATCAACAGCGTTTCATCGCCGGGTTTAAGACCTACTGATGTAGTATTCACGACAATATCAGCCGTACACAGGGCTTGCCGGGCCTCGGCGCTGTCCAGCAACAATCCCTGTACGGGATGATGAGCGTTTTGCTGACGCAGATGGGCGACCAGGGTGGCCAGACGCTCCTCGTTGCGCCCCAGGATGGTCAGCAAACCAACCTGGCTCTCCAGCAAAGCCACCGCCGCGCCACGGGCCGCGCCTCCGCCGCCGAGGAGCAGCGCCCGCCGACCTTGCAAACTCAAAGCGGGTCCGCCCTGCTCCCTCAAGGCACGCAAAAAGCCTGGAGCGTCGGTGTTGTAGCCAACCAGGCGCCCGGCGCGATTGACGATGGTGTTGACGGCGCCAATGCGCTGCGCCTGGGGATCTATTTCGTCCAGCCAGGGCAAAACGGCCTCTTTGTGCGGAATCGTGACATTGGCGCCGTACATCTCCGGGGCGCGCAGGGAACGCACACGCGCTTCCAACTGGCTGGCCGGCGTTTCCCACAGGGCGTAACGCGCGTCGATGCCCAGGGCGCGAAAACCGGCCTCCTGCATACGCGGAGACAGCGAGTGGGCCACCGGGTAGCCGATCAAGCCGGTGTACTTCATTACACGGCGCTCCCGGACTGGCAAACCTCCGCGATGGCCTCACGCACCAGTTCGACAGGCACATCAGCGTACATCTGAGCATGGCCGATGCGCGTGGGCAAGATCCAGCGTGTACGCCCGGCCAGCACTTTTTTGTCGTTCTGCATGGCCCGCAGGATGGCCTCACCATCGACGCCTGGACAGACCACCGGCAGACCAATGGCCTGGAGCAGATTGCGCTGGCGCACAAGATCGGCCTCGGTAATCAGACCATGCCCGACCGCGATGCGGCCCGCGACCTCCATACCAATGGAAACCGCCTCACCGTGCAGCCAGGTGCCATAGTCGGTGATGGTCTCCAGGGCATGACCGAAGGTGTGGCCATAATTGAGAAGATTGCGCAGACCGCCATCACGCTCGTCTCCCTGGACGACATCCATTTTAAGGCGAATACAGCGCGCTACCACCTGCGACAGTAAAGCAGCATCCCGGCGCTCCAGGTCGGCCAGGTGCTCCTCCAGCAAGGCAAAAAGCTCGGCATCCAGAATGACGCCCGTCTTGACAATTTCAGCCCATCCCTCGCGATAGGCTCGTTCAGGCAGGGTCAGCAGCACAGCAGGGTCGGTAAAAATGAGCGTCGGCTGGTAGAACGCCCCGATCAGATTCTTGCCCTTTGTATGATTAATGCCCGTTTTACCGCCAATTGAGGAGTCGATCTGGGCCAGCAGGGTTGTAGGTACCTGAACCAGCGGGACGCCGCGCCGATAGCTGGCGGCGACAAAGCCTGTGAGATCACCAACCACGCCGCCGCCGAGCGCAACCACTGGCTCCGCGCGCTCGGCATGGTGTTCAACCAGCCAGTCGATAATCTGCTGAAAACAGACGAAGGATTTGCTGCCCTCGCCGGCTGGCACGGTGAAGAAAAAGGGCTCAAGACCAGCAGAGGCGAGCAAAGCGCGCGCGGCCTCGGCATACAACGCGCCAACCGATGAGTCGGTAACGATGAAGACACGCTTCTGCGTGTTCATGGCCTGGAGGGCGGCGGGAAGTTGACAAAAGCTGCCCCATTCAATCACGGCCTGCGAAACCACGCCTCCCAGGCGCAGACTTGAGGAGACACGGGCCGAATCGGTGGCCAGAAGCTGGCCACTGGCCAGTGCGCTGATGAAAAGCTGGTGGGCCGCGCTCTCGGGAGCCAGGCCATCGGTCATGAGATGGACCGGAGCCTGCTCATACCAGGCGGCACGCGCGGCCAGCAAATCGCGCAGACGCTGCTGACCATCAGGACCGGCCACCAGCGGACGATAGGCGTGCTCGCCATCTGAACTCAGGTGATCTTGAATGCGCTGCCAGGCCGTTTCAACGCTCACCCGCAGGTATACTGCCAGCCCCTCTTCACGCAAAAAGGCGCGATTGGCTTCGCTGATGACGATCCCCCCGCCGGTGGCGATGACTACCCGCTCACGGCTGGCCGCTGCGCGCAAGGCTTCGCTCTCAAGCTGGCGAAAACGCTCCTCCCCATAGCTGGCCAGCGCCTGGCCCACCGGCATCCCGGCGCGTTCCGC
>DASZXF010000867.1:0-9687 GCA_035546055.1 Ktedonobacteraceae bacterium | reverse complement strand
TGACCAGCCACTATCTCTAAAGGGGTATATGGATGCAGTATCGGACAGAAAATGCATTTTCTGTCCGATACTGCATCCATATACCCCTTTAGAGATAGTGGCTGGTCAGGGAGTGGCTGGCGCCGAGCAGGTCGCGCGGCGTGCCCTCGAAGATGACCCGGCCCCCTTTATTCCCGCCTTCTGGACCCATGTCAATGATCCAGTCGGCGTTACGAATGACATCCAGATGGTGTTCAATGACGATGACAGTATTGCCGCCGTCCACCAGTCGGTTCATAATGGTCAGCAGATGGCCGATATCTGACAGGTGCAGACCGGTTGTTGGCTCATCCATGACGTAGACGCTGCCCTGCTTGTGAAGTTCGCTGGCCAGTTTAATGCGCTGGCACTCGCCGCCTGAGAGCGTGCTGAGTGGCTGACCGAGGGTCAGGTAAGTGAGGCCCACATCGTGCAACGCCTGGAGTTTTGAGCGCACCTCCTTGAGGGTAAAGAACTCAAGTGCCTGCGCGATGGTCATTTTCAGCACATCGGCAATGGATTTCCCATCCAGTTGATAGGCCAGTACCTCATCTTTAAAGCGTCGTCCTTCGCACACTTCACAGGGAAGCTTGACCCCCTCAAGAAAGCCCAGGTCAGTGTAGGTCACGCCCAGTCCCTGGCAATTGGGACAGGCGCCCTTGGAGTTAAAGCTGAACAGGCCGGCATCGACATGGTTGACTGCCGCGAAGGCCTTGCGCACATCATCCATGATACCGGTATAAGTGGCGGGATTGGAGCGGCTGGACGTGCTCAACGATGACTGATCAATCACCACCGCCTCCGGGTGCTGGCTGAGAAAGGCTTCATTGATTAACGAGCTTTTGCCTGAACCAGCCACGCCAGTAACGACCGTCAGCACGCCGGTGGGGATGTTCACGCTGACATCCTGCAAATTATTCACGGTGGCGTGGACAATGGGCAGCGCCCCGCTCGCCTGGCGAAAGCTCTCCTTGAGCGGCCTCTTATACAGCAAATGATTGCCGGTCAGGGTATCGGCTTTGAGCAGACCGGCGTAATCGCCTTCGTAGACAATTCTGCCCCCTTCACTGCCGGCATGTGGTCCCATATCGACGATATAATCGGCCCGCTTAATGACATCGGGATCGTGCTCTACCACGATGACCGTATTGCCTTTGTCACGCAATTTCTCCAGGAGTTCGTTCAGACGATGGACATCGCGCGGGTGAAGTCCGATGCTCGGCTCATCGAAGATGTACATCACATCGACCAGGCTGCCGTTGAGATGCTTGACCATTTTGACCCGCTGCGACTCGCCCCCGGACAGCGTGTCGGTGGGTCGATCCAGGCTGAGGTATTCCAGGCCAATCTCCACCAGATGTTGCAGGCGTTCCGTCAGGGTGCGCACGATGGGCGCCGCTGCCGGGTTTGTGACGATATCCCCGACGACTTCTAACAGTTCATCGATCTCCATGGCCGCCAGTTCGGCGATGTTATACCCGTTAATCCGACAGCTTAAAGCGGCCTGGTTGAGCCGGGCACCTTTACAGAGCGGGCAGGGACCGAGCTTCAAGAACGGCTCGACCTTTTGCCGCGTGCGAGGCGCGAGCGTCTGAATATCCCGCGCAACGAACTTGCGATTGAACTTGTACACCAGACCTTCATAGGTGGAGTTCATCTCTTTATTGCCGATCATCAATTTGTATTTGCGTGGCTCGCTGTAGAGGAGCAGATCCAGCTCCTCGGCGGTATAATCGGCTATTTTTTTGTCATTATCAAAAAGGCCGGAGCGCGCGTAGAGATCGCTTTCCCAGCCGGCCATTCCAGGTGCGATGACCGCTCCCTCATTCAGCGATTTTGTCCTGTCGATCAGCGCCTCCGGGGAAATGCCAATTTTGCGTCCCAGGCCATTGCATTCCAGGCACATGCCCTGTGGATCATTAAAGGAAAAGGCATTGGCAAAGCCCACGTGCGGCTGGCCGATGCGCGAGAAGAGCAGGCGCAGCACCGGGGAGATATCGGTGACAGTGCCTACCGTCGAGTGAGAACCGCCGCCCAGGCGTTTCTGATCAACCAGCACCGCCATGCTCAAATTTTCAATCGCATCGGCGTCCGGTTGCGGATAGCGCGGCAGAAAATTGCGGATGAACATGCTAAAGTTCTCAAACAGGAGTCGCTGTGCCTCGTTGGCAATGGTATCAAAGACCAGCGAAGACTTTCCTGAACCGGACACACCGGTAAAAATAGTAATCTGGCGTTTGGGCAGTTTCAAGGAAACATCCTTGAGATTATTTTCGCGTGCGCCTCGAATGGTGATATATTCTTGAACCATCCTGCTATGTACTCCCTTTCGCATCGCCAGCCAGAGTCAGATGCAACGGTCTGACCGTGACTGGCCGTTACCAGTGCATTGCCTTTACCATATATATGCTTCTGTTTTTCAGCCAAAGAAACAGTATAGCATAGAAAGCCGGACCAGACTTCTCCCATTTTGCTGATTTGCGCGACTCAGGTTTTTGCAACGGGATCTGGTGTTTCTGAGGCGGTTCCAGGCGCTGGTTGCGTTCCACTTCCCTCTTTGGGGATGAGGTTTGGCGAGTGATGATCCATAGCCGCCCTGCGCATATTTCATTCTCACGAGTGAGGATTATTCTCAGATTCATAACAATTTACGCATAAAGAGCGGGGAAGATTGACAGTCATACGCTTCTCTTCGTATAGTTTAGAAAGAGAAGTAATGTTTGTTGATCTATTTAGTCAATAATCATGATAGAGGTGGGGCGGGAGGCGGCTGGATGAGGGGAGAGACGCCGCTGTCTCCTGGTCAGGGTGTGCTGGCCGGTAAGTCGTTTTTCTATTCCAGAGAGTCACACGCGGGGAAGCGTCAGGGGCTTGCGCGGGAGTTGCTGCGTGGGTCCGGGGATACTTGCGCCCTGCACAGCAAGAGGCGAGATCAGAACGAAGGAGCAAACGATGGCTGAGAACCAGGAACCGACCAATAACCTGATTCATCTGGGGGCAGGAGTCGGCAGCAAGGTTGAGCATATTAAAGGGGAGAGTAACTACCTGCGCGGGCGGATTGTCGAAGAATTGCAGCAGGATACCCCGCGTTTTGCTGAGGAGCAGGTGCAGTTGCTGAAATTTCATGGCACCTACCAGCAAGAGGACCGCGATCTGCGCCAGGCGCGCAAGGCGGCGGGCGCAGAAAAAGCCTATCAGTTTATGGTGCGGGCGCGTATCCCTGGCGGGCGTTTGACTGCTGAACAATACCTGGCGGAAGACGACCTGGCCGGGCGCTATGGCAACGGCGGGTTGCGTTTGACCACGCGCCAGAGCATTCAATTGCATGGTGTGCTGAAAGGCAATCTGCGCGCGACCATTCATGAGATCAATCTTGCTCAGCTTTCCACGCTGTCCGCCTGTGGTGATGTCAACCGTAACGTCATGGCCTGTCCTGCCCCCGCTTCTGGTCCCGCGCGTGCCAGAGTGCATGAAATCTCTCACGCCATTGCCATGCATCTCGCGCCTCACAGCAAGGCCTATCATGAGATCTGGGTTGACGGAGAGAAAGTCGAGGGTGGCGAAGAGGAAGATTTTGTCGAGCCTATTTATGGCACGACCTACCTGCCGCGCAAGTTTAAGATTGGCGTGGCTTTCCCCAACGACAACTGTATTGATGTGTATACGCAGGATATCGGTCTGGTCGCCGACCTGGAGGGTGAGCCGGGCAGCGACGACGAACGTCTGCTTGGCTTCCATGTGCTGATTGGCGGCGGTATGGGTATGACGCACGGCAAGGCCGACACCTATCCTCATCTCGCCTTGCCTCTGTGCTATGCCACTCCCGAAGAACTGATCGAGATTATTGAGACGATTGTCACTGTGCAGCGCGATTATGGTGATCGCCAGAACCGCAAGCACGCGCGTATGAAGTACGTGGTGGCCGAGCGAGGTATTCCCTGGTTCCGCGCCGAAGTAGAGAGCCGGCTGGGGCGCAAGCTCCAGGACGCGCGCGCTATCAGCTGGAACGACTCGGAAGACCACCTGGGCTGGCATCCACAGGGAGATGGCCGCTGGTTTGTGGGCATCTACGTGGAGAATGGGCGCGTCAGAGATCGCGGCGATTTTCTGCTGCGCCAGGGCTTGCGCGCAGTCATTGATGAGTTTCGTCCGAACGTGCGTCTGACTGCCCAGCAGAATATTCTCCTGGTCGATATCCCGCAGGAACAGCGCCCGGCGATTGAGGCGCGTCTGGCCGAATTTGGCATCGTCAGCGATCCGCAAAAGCTGGGTCTGCGGCGCCTGGCGATGGCCTGCCCGGCTCTGCCAACCTGTGGTCTGGCGGTGGCCGAAGCCGAGCGCGTTATTCCCGCCCTGGTGACGCAGGTCGAGGAGCAGTTACGGGAACTTGGTCTGGGGAATGAACTGGTGAGCATTCGTATGACGGGGTGCCCCAATGGGTGCGCGCGTCCCTATATGGGCGATATTGGGATTGTCGGGCGCACCAAAGATATTTATAATATCTACATCGGCGGCGACCAGCCGAATACCCGTCTGACCACGCTCTACACGGGCATGGTGCATTTCAGCAACCTGGCAGCGACGTTGCGACCCCTGCTGGAGATCTGGCGCGATGAGCGCCAGGTGGACGAAAAATTTGGTGATTTTTGCTATCGTGTGGGGGTGGACTATCTGCGCGCACGTGCCAGCGCGGGCCAGCAAGTCGCGGAGGCTCATGCTCACGATTAAGCTCTGATCGACGTGCGCGGTCCTGCCAGCCCGGACCGCGCACAGTCAAGGGAGATGCACTTTGCCCAACTATTACCCTGTCATGTTAGATGTGCGCGGACGCCCCGCCATTGTGCTGGGGGGAGATCGTATCGCGGCTGAGAAGGCTGCCGCGCTGGCTGCCAGTGGCGCGCTGGTCAGCGTTTTACATGAGACATTCAGCGCGGAAGTGCTGGAACTGGAGGCGCGCGGACTGGTCAGGCTGCGCGCGAAAAGCTACGAGCCAGGAGATCTGGAGGGCGCTTTTGTCGTCGTCGCGGCCACGACCGACCAGCCCTTGATCGAGGCCATCTGGCAGGAGACGCAGCGGCGTGGCCAGCCGGTGAATATCGTCGATGTGCCGCGCTATTGCACGTTCATTCTGCCCTCGGTGCTCAGACGTGGCAAGCTGACCATCGCGGTTTCCACCGAAGGCGCCAGCCCCAGCCTGGCCAAACGCATTCGCCAGCAGCTTGAAGAGAACTTTCCCCCGGCCTACGAGGATTACATCGACCTGGCCGCTCAGGCGCGTGGATATCTGCGCCGCGCGGGTATTTCCTATGACACCCGCGATGCCTTTTTCCACGATTTCATGGCCTCATCTGTCCTGGAGGCGCTGAGCGCTGGCGAGCGGGCACGCGCCCTGACCATCACTGTTGAGCTACTGCGTGGCTACGGCGTTACGGTCCAGGCAAGCGACCTGGCAGGTGCTTTTGGGAAGGAGCAGGCCGATGCCGCAGCACAAATCTGATCTCGCGGAGGGTTCACCCGCAGCAAATCCAGCCGCGCCGGCCAGTGCATCTGTGCTTCATGGAGCAGAGTCGCGCGGCAAAGTCTATCTCGTGGGAGCCGGCCCCGGCGATCCTGAATTGATAACCGTCAAAGGACTGCGTTGTTTGCGTGCCGCCGAGGTCGTGATCTATGATCGCCTGGTCAACCCGGTCCTGCTGGAAGAAGTTCCCGCCAGCGCGCAGCGTCTTTTCGTCGGCAAACAGCCTGGACGCTGTTCGCTGCGCCAGGAAGAGATTAATGCTCTGCTCATCGAACACGCGCGCCTGGGACGCACCGTCGTGCGTTTAAAGGGCGGCGATCCCTTCGTCTTCGGGCGTGGCGGTGAAGAGGCGCTGGCCCTGGTCGAAGCGGGCATTGCCTTTGAAGTCGTGCCGGGCATCAGTTCAGCCATTGCCGTCCCGGCCTACGCCGGCATCCCGGTCACGCACCGCAACCGTTCTGGCGCCCTGACCATTGTCACCGGCCACGAAACCCCGGAGCACGACGCTCCCCTGGTCGATTGGGAAGCGCTGGCTCGCCTGGATGGCACCCTGGTCATTCTCATGGGCGTGGCTACTCTGCCCGCGATTCGTCAGAAACTCATGCAGGCGGGCATGGACCCGGCCACGCCCGCCGCCGTCATCGAGCAGGGGACTATCGCTCATCAGCGCACCGTGCGCGCGCCGCTGGCCGAAATTGTCGAGCGCGTCACGGCTGCCGATTTGCGCTCCCCGGCAGTCGTGGTCATTGGCCGCGTCGTAGACCTTGGCGCGCTGCTCTCCTGGTTCGAGCCCTTCTCAACGGAAAAGCCCCTGGTTATCCATTGACAGTCTTGATACCGATGAGTCGCTGTGCAGTCTCAAAAGCCGCATAGGTCTGAAAATGCTGCACAGCGGCCTGGCGAAAGGCGCCATCCAGCGCCTCCGCGTACAGACTGCTCTCGCGCCAGTAGGCATAGAGCGCGTCAGGCGAGGTAAAGCGCAGCGGATATTCGATCTTCATCACCTCCACCTGCGTAAACACATTTTGCGCGCAGGGAATGCCGATTTGTTCCATAAAGAGCACTTCGCGGCTTTCGCGCGTCTCCTGGCGTAGCGAGGCATAAAACAGGCGTAGCTCCATCAGGTCTTTTCTGGCGGGTCCGTAAAAGAAAAAGGTGCCTCCCGGTTTCAGCGCCTGGCGAATAGCCTGGCAGACCATCTGTGGCTGTTTGACATGTGTCAGCGCCCGCCCGCTGAGGACGCGATCAAAGCTCTCCGGGCGGAGATGGCCGGGCAGATCGTCCAGATCGAGGTAGAGAAAACGGATATGCTGCTCCAGGCCCATTTGTTGACTGCGCTGCGAAAGCGCGCTCAGCGCCCTGTAAGAGCGATCAATCGCCAGGGTAAAGCCTTCCGGGCCGAGGATGCGAGCCAGGGAAAGCACCTGCTCAATGCTATCGCAGCCGATATTCAGGAGATAGTCGCGCGTTCGTGTCCCCAGTTGCGCGAATACCCAGCTATCCAGGTCGTTCGTTTGCGGGTCCAGGCAGGCCGTTCCCCCCTGTTGAAGCGCGGCAATATCGCGATAAAACTGTTCAGTCATCGTCTTCCCTCTCTTTGCATCAGCGTGTGGATGGTCTGGCGGCGCACACCGGGAAGCGTCTTCGCCAGGTGAATATCAAACACACCGGCCTCGCGAGCCGATTTCTCGCGGGTCGCGAAGT
The DNA here is from genome assembly GCA_035546055.1 of Ktedonobacteraceae bacterium. Lineage (GTDB taxonomy): Bacteria > Chloroflexota > Ktedonobacteria > Ktedonobacterales > Ktedonobacteraceae > Paraktedonobacter. Next base: position 2,447 of record DASZXF010000867.1, on the reverse strand, counting down.
CAAAAAACTCCTGGAGTCGCTGGGGTGCGGGCAGATGTCGCTCGCCCCACCAGATGGGATGCAGGATAACCTGGAGTACCGGACCATGCTGATTGGCAATCTGAGTGAGAGGATCGCCATCCCGGCAATGTCCGCCGCTATCCGAGAAGTACCAGGCGCGGAGTTCGCTGGAATCCGCGTTGACGCGTCCATTCACCAGCAGGGGACCACCGAACAGGAGCGGGATGGCGCGTTGCAGCGAGAGCGAGCGCACAGGGCGGCAAGTAATCTGTTCGATGCGTTCGCAGGCCGCGCGGATTTCGCTTTCGATCAGGCGCAAATACGAGGAACTCTGGCGGGTTTCGCGAGCCAGGTCGAAGTGCAGGCCTACCTCGTGTCCCATCTGGACAATCTCAAGCAATTGCAGACGGGCCTGGCGCTCTTTCAGCGCATAGAGCGGCGAATCAGCGCGCACCATATAGCTGGCGGGCAGACCGTACTCGCTTTCGATCTCAGCCATACGCAGAGCTTTACTCAGGGAAAACTTGATATCATGGCGCAGGAACAGTATGGGGGGGCCGTTGTTTGGTAATACCTCCGTCGCGTTGCTCAGCACATGGGCAACAAAACGTGACCGGGCGGCGTGTAGAAGTTGGCGGAAATATGTATAACGAAAATCGGCAGACCATCCTGGATGCATGTGAACCTCCTCCATTTCCAGCTACAAAACCCAACACCACATCTCATAAATCCAGGGAACAGCTTTGTCTATCCAGTTTTTAAGGCGCCTCACCTCCTTCTGGGGATCTTTTCTCCCCATTGTGCTTCTCTTGATACTATTCAGTATAGCATTGTGGCCCAAACGAGGAGTCAGGGGACCAGCTTGACAGAGATTCAGGCTTTGGTTAAGATGGCTGGCAAGATAACCAGCCACGTGCGCCGGGCAGCCTGCTTTGCCAGAGGCTTCCCGGCGCGGTAGTGAAAGAAATATGGCCTTATGACTCCCAGGACGCTCCCATTCACACAAGCTCAGCTTGAAAACATCCTTGCCACCTATCCGACGCCTTTCCATATCTACGACGAGAAGGCCATTCGCCAGACTGTGCGCGCCTTCAAGCAAGCCATGGCCTGGGCGGAGCATTTTACCAATTATTTTGCCGTGAAAGCCCTGCCGAATCCCTTTATTTTGCGGATCATCAGAGAAGAGGGCTTTGGCGCCGATTGTAGCTCGCTGCCAGAACTGTTGCTGGCCGAGAGAGTCGGGCTGACAGGCGAAGAGATCATGTTTACGTCCAATGAGACGCCCATTGAAGAATATCGCAAAGCCCGCGAACTGGGCGCCATTATAAATGTAGATGATATCAGTCATTTGCCCTTTCTGGAGCAGCACACAGGTCTGCCAGAATTGCTGTGTTTCCGCTATAATCCTGGTGCTCTGCGCGAGGGCAATAGCATTATCGGCAGGCCGGAAGAGGCCAAGTATGGGCTGACGCGCGAGCAACTCTTTCAGGCCTATGCCCGGGCCAGGGATAAAGGCGTCAGGCGTTTTGGTCTGCACACCATGCTGGCCTCGAACGAACTCAACCCTCGCTACTTCGTCGAAACCGCTCGGATGCTGTTCGACCTGGTGGTTGAACTCTCTCAGCAGCTCGCGATCCGTTTTGATTTTGTCAACCTTGGCGGAGGCATTGGCATTCCGTACCGTCCCGACCAGACGGCCCTGGACATCGAGCAATTTGCGCAGGCGGTCAAAGCCTTGTATGCCGAAAAAATCGTTGCCAATGATCTGCATCCCCTCAGAATCGTCATGGAATGTGGCAGGATGATCACCGGACCGCATGGCTATCTGGTCTCCAGGGTCTTGCACAAAAAAGAGATCTACAAGCAGTACGTGGCCCTTGACGCCTGCATGGCCAATCTCATGCGTCCGGCTCTCTATGGCGCCTATCATCATCTGAGCGTACCTGGTAAAGAGCAGGAGCCAGCGCTCAACGTCTATGACGTGGTAGGTTCGCTGTGCGAAAACTTTGACAAATTCGCCATTGATCGCCACCTGCCCGCTCTCCAGCCTGGCGATGTAGTGGTCATTCATGATACAGGCGCCCACGGGCACTCCATGGGCTTTAACTACAACGGAAAATTGCGCTCGGCTGAACTGTTGCTGCGCGAAAACGGTGAGGTCATCCAGATCAGGCGAGCCGAAACTATCGAAGATTATTTCGCCACCCTCGATTTTGCGGCTTTCGCCTCTTTCTCATAAAGCTCTGATGGGTCGGGCTTTTTCGCTTTTTCGTCTTCCCGCTGCCATGAGCCCTCCCCCATTTTTCTGAGGCGGTCCCTGGCGCTGGTTGCGCCCCGCCCCCAGGGAAAGGATGAGGTCTGGCGAGCGCGCCGCGCGCGCCAGACCTCATCCTTTCCCTGGGGGCGGGGCGCAACCAGCGCCAGGGACCGCCTCAGAAAAATGGGGG
>DASZXF010000866.1:0-2178 GCA_035546055.1 Ktedonobacteraceae bacterium | reverse complement strand
GTCCGAGTGACGGATAGCGCCGGCGAGATCGGCTGGGGCGAAGGACGGCCTCTGCCTCAGTGGTCCTATGAAACCGTTGAGTCCGTCGTCTCAACTTTGCGCCGCTACCTGGCCCCGGCTCTGTCGGGCCTGGAGATCACCGACCGCTGGGGACTGCATCGGCGTATGTTTGAGGTCATTGGACGCGGACCCAGCACCGGTTTTCCCATCGCCAGGGCCGCTCTCGATATGGCTCTGCATGATCTGTGCGCGCGTGTGGCCGGGCAAACCCTGCGCGGCTATCTCGGCGGCAGCAACGCGCGCCAGAAGATTGAACTGAGCTATACCCTCACCGCCCACACAGAAGACGAACTGCGCCGCCAGATCGAGCAGGCCCAGCAGGAAGGGTTTCGACATTTCAACTTCAAAGCCGCGCTTGCCCCGGAGAACGAGGTCGGGCAGGCCCGCCTTATTCGTCAGCTTGCCGGACCGGAGGCCTTTGTCTGGGCTGATGCCAACCAGGGCTACCAGGCCCACCAGGCGCTGGCGGCGGCGCGCGGCTTCGCAGATGCCGGGGTCAACGTCCTGGAGCAGCCCTTTCCCGCCGATCAAATGCATCTCATGCGCCACCTGCGTCAGCACTCTCCGCTATCCCTGGCTGTAGACGAGGCCAGCGTCAGTCCCGCCGACTTTTTTCACTATGCCGCCGAGGGTCTGGTCGATTACCTCGTCATCAAAGTCACGCGCAGCGGAGGTCTCTGGCCGTCGCTCCAGCAGATTGCCATCGCGCAGGCGGCGGGCCTCTCGCTGCTGGTCAGCGGTTTGACCGATGGTTTGCTCACCAGGCTGGCCGTCTGTCAGCTCGCCCTGGCCTTCGATTTCACCGGGCCGGCAGCTCTCAACGGTAGCCAGTTTCTTGACGAAAGCGCCCTTTATCCCGACAAAGCCCGGCTCGAACACGGGGGCGCGGTCCATCTGAATGAGCAGAGCGGCATTGGCGTTCAGCCCGCCTTGCAGCGAGTTGAGCAGCTTGTAGCAAAGGATATGCCATGATAAAACCAGCCTTTCACACCTCTCATGACGCGCTTGAATTGCAGTATCAGGATCAGATCCTCTTCCGCTACATCTACAACCGGTCCTGGGGAGAAGAAGAGATTTTTTTATCGCCCAAACCCTATTTCCATCCACTCAAAACCCTGGCCGGCAACGAGGTCAGTCTTTTTCGCCCCTACGATCACCCCTGGCACACAGGTCTGGCCATGACCATGGCCCAGCTCTCCGGCGAAAACTTCTGGGGTGGAGGAACGTACACGCGTGAAGCGCAGAATTACGTGCAACTGGCGAACAATGGGCGCATTCAGCATCTCGCCTGGCTGGAAAAGAGCGATGAGGAGGCACATGTCGCGTCCGAGCTATTGCATTGGAAAACGCAGGCCGGGGCCACCTGGATGGAGGAGCAGCGTCATATAGGGGTAAGTGAGGTCAACGCGGAAGAAGGCTACTGGAGCCTGGACCTGGCCTTTCACCTCGTCAACGTCTCCGCGCAGCCCCTGGTTTTTGGTTCGCCCACCACCGAGGGGCGTCCGCTGGCCGGCTATGGCAGCCTCTTCTGGCGAGGTCCGCGCTCCTTCCTGGGGGGGCAGATTATCGGGGCTGATGGGCTGGAGGGACCGGAGATGCTCGGCCAGTCCTCCCCCTGGCTGGCGTTCACCGGCTGGCACGACGGGAGCTTGCAGCAATCAACCCTGCTTTTCCTCGATCAGCCGGGCAATCCGCGTTATCCCAACAAATGGTTTGTGCGCAACGATCCCTATGCCTGCGTCAGCTTTTCCTTCATGTTCGACGAATATTATACCCTGCCGCCCGCTGCTGCGCTCGACCTCTCCTATCGTATAGTCATCATCAACGGTGCCTGGTCGCGCGACAGAATCGAGCGCTATCGAGCGCAAAGGCCATAGTCCTCCCCCCTTTTTCCAGCGCGACAAGGGCGCGTTTCCCCCCGCTCCAGGGGAAAGGATAATGAGTCCTCCCCACTGTTTCTGAGGCGGCCTCAAGCGCTGGTGGCGCCCCCTCTTTTTGGACGCTGTTGACGAATGACACGCAAGCGGGAAACAACACAGCATGATGAGCACCAAACGCCTGTTCAAAGAGCTTCGGCTCCACGCTCCATTCCACGCATGCTCGCATTCGTCAACAGCG
>DASZXF010000865.1:0-8557 GCA_035546055.1 Ktedonobacteraceae bacterium | reverse complement strand
GACCCCGGGCCAACTAGTAGTTGTTATCCTCAGATGCATAGGGACACCCCGCGCCCCGGCAGAGGGCGACAGCCCTCTGCACTCCTGCTTTGCTGGCCTTGCGTTTGACCCCTGGCCAACTAGTAGTTGTTATCCTCAGATGCATAGGGACACCTCGCGCCCCGGCAGAGGGCTGCCGCCCTCTGCACTCCTGCTTTGCTGGCCTTGCGTTTGAACCATGACCAACTACTCGTAGTGTTCTGCCCAACGAAGTTTTGAACGCTGGCTTACTTTTTCGTATGCGCGCCTGAACGTTCTAAGAGCGCAGGTAAACGCCTGGAAACCGCGCGTACATCGAGCGGCCCGGTGGTGCGCGTGGTGGGACGGCGCAGCACACCCAGGCGCGCGATATTGTTGCGCAGACGCCGCGATGAGACTGCCGCCATGCGCAGGGGATAGCTACCAGTGCGCAGCAGCGCCGGACGCGCGGCACGCCGCCCCACATGCAGCACTGGAGGCTGACCGGCCCGCTGCCAGATTCCCACTTCTTCGGCGGCTGGCAGATAGCTCAGAATATGCCTGACGATATCGAACGAAGCGCCAGGACGACTCAAACGCCGGGCATTCGCCAGTTGCTCCTGTAAGATCTGCGATCCCGGCTTAATCAGGCGGCGCAGCGCGTCAACCATCTCAACAGGCGTGCGCGCCAGAACGCCCGCGCCATTCGCGGTCACGAAGGTCACATTGCCCTCTTCCTGACCGGGCACAAATCCGCTGAGAATAATAGGCAGGTTGCAGGCCAGGGCTTCACAGATCGAGCCAGGACCAGCCTTCGTCACAATCACATCAGCAGCATGCATCATCTCTGGCATATTATGCACAAAACCGTAAATTCTGGCCGGCACGCGGAGATCGGCGCGCATTCGCTGCAAATGCACAAAAAGCCGCTTATTTCTCCCGGTTATGACCAGCAATTGCACTGGCAAACGTGCCTGCGAAATAGCCTGCACCGCTGTACGCAGGCCTCCGGCTCCATCGCCACCACCCACCAGCAGAATCGTTGGCAAATGGCGATCCAGACCCAGCTTACGCCGTAAATCCTCTTTGCTCGGCAGCGGCAGGGTGAATTTTGGATCGATGGGCATTCCCAGCACATGCACGCGCTCGGCGTCCAGGCCGCGTCTGAGGTAGAGTTGCCGCGCCTGCTCCGTGGGCACAACATAGCCATCCACACCCGGCGCAAACCAGGCGTGATGGACGCTGATCAAATCCGTCACCACCGTGACAAACGGCACCTTCACCTTCAGTTCCGCCAGCGCCTCAACGGTCACATGGTTGAGCATGGGATGAATTGAAACAATCACGTCCGGCTGCACTTTGGTAATCAGCCGCAACAAACCCTTATGTACCATCGGTCCGGCGACATTCTTGACCGCCGCCACCGATTGCGCTCGATCAGTGATATGAAAAAAACGCCCATACAGGCTGGGGTTATAGCGTATAGTAGGACCATAGAGCTTGACCGCCTCGCGCAAGGGAAAACGGCCATACTCCTCAAAGACATCGACGATCTCGATACGATAGGTTGGCGGTTCGGGCATATACGCGCCCTCCACCCCATTTTGCTGGCGCTCCAACCACGTGCGATGCTCTTCCTCTGCCAGAATATTGATCGCGTTCCGTAAAGCATTCGCGGCGCTTCTGTGGCCCGCTCCTGTATCGGCGATCAAAAAAAGTATCGTTCTCTGAGATCCTTTCAACAAGTCACCACCCTCGCGGCTCCTAATAAAGAAACAGGGATAAAGGAACCTGACAGGTACATCCTTTATCCCTCTTCATTTTCAATACAACCTTATTCTTCCTGGAGGTTAAAGCGCTTGCGGAAGCGCTCAACACGTCCGGCAGAGTCGAGGATACGCTGCTGACCGGTGAAGAACGGATGGCACTTCGAGCAAACATCTACCTTCAAAAGAGGTTTGACACTCAAGGTCTGAAAGCTGTTACCGCAGGCACAACTGACGGTCGCTTCCACGTAATTGGGATGAATACCTTTTTTCATCTCTCTCTACGACGCTTAAATCCCCTGCGTTCCATGGCAGAAGAAACGCCGCTCTCCTTTCCTGACCCCTCACGGGGAGGCTGGCCGTTTCAGCCAACCTTGCGTTGCATCTGTAATTGTTTTCCCTCACGCTCCCTGCGCACTTCGCCCCGGATACGTGTTCAGGCAACCTTCTCTGCATAGAGCAGACAAAACAGCATGCAGATTGCACGCTGGATCTTCACAAGAAGGCCGTGGCTTGATTGTACATGGATGTTCCGGCTACGTCAAGCGGCATAGCCCCGGCATGTCCTCCGAGTGGTGAAAGAGAACTGACTGACATCTACAGGTGATAACAACACGCTCAAATGTTTTCATCCATCTGGCAAAGGCCAGTCTGCTTACTTCTTCGCCACCTGCAAAGCCTCGACCCACTCACGAGCGCTACCGGTCTGACTCCAGTTTGAGCTGGTGCCCAGGGCTCCTCTCATGGTCGCCTCGTAACCGAGCATGATGATAAACTCTTTCTTGTCGTAATGCATGGTAAAGGCTTCGCAGGCGAGTTTGCCGACATAAAAAGGCTCGCGTTCACGCACCCAGCTCAATTTCTGCAGCGGCGCGGCGATGAAGACCCGTTTTTTGCCGCGATTTTCGGCGCAGAGCACGTCGTTCTCGAAAATGTACAGGCGACCACGCGCCACAGTCTCTTTTTTGCCATTGAGCAGGGTGGCAAAGGTGAACAGACGCGGCTGGCGCACTTCGACATGTTCGGCCAGCACACGCTGCACTTCCGCACGCTGCTCTGGCAGCAGTCCCTCCAGGTGCAGACGCAAGTAGCGATCCTCGGCGACCAGGTGACAGTAACCCTCTTTGCCTTTGCTGCGCCGCAGATAGTCCTCGCCTTCGTCCACGGCATACAGCGCTTCCGACCAGTCCATGCGCTGCTCATCTTCGCCAGGGAAATGAACGCGTATGCCCTGCTCGTTCAGCCAGATACCGCCCCGGCTGTAGCCATAAAAAAAGACCAGCAGCGGGATAAGGGTGACAACGCTGAGGACTGCCAGCAAAAAGGCAATACCAACTACACAGCCCAATCCCTCCGGCAAAAGATTGGCCACCGCCAGGATGATGATTACGCCTGTAATCAGCAGAATAATGGCGGCGGGAATAGCCACTTTGTTCATACGCCGCGTATGCTGAAGAAAGGCGTAACGCGTCGTGGTCAGGTTTTTTGTCTCTATCATGATAAAAGCCCTTTAATAGCTAGAAAAAGAGCGAGCTTTTCGCGGATCGAATATGATACACTAAGCAGGGAAATTTTTCCACCGGCTGAAGTTTAACATACCCAAGGAATTACCGAAAGAGCAATGATAGAACGTTATTCCCTCCCGGAGATGGCCGCGATCTGGTCCTCCACACACAAGACCGATACCTGGCTCCAGGTAGAATTACAGGTTTGCGAAGCCTGGGCACGCGAGGGGGTGATTCCCCAGGACGCCATTGAGAAGATTCGCCAGGCGCAATACAACGCCGAACGTATGCAGGAGATTGAGCGCGAGACGCACCACGATATTATTTCGTTCCTGCGCTCCATTCAGGAGCAAATGGGACCGGAAGGCCGCTTTATTCACCTGGGCCTGACCTCTTCTGATGTGCTGGATACCGCCCTGGCTCTGCAAATCAAAGAGGCCGGCGCGCTGCTCCAGAGCAAGCTATCCGAGTTGACCGACGCCGTGGCCCGCCAGGCGGTTGAGCATAAATATACGCTGATGGCCGGGCGCAGTCACGGCATTCACGCCGAACCTATGACTTTTGGCCTCAAACTGGCCATGTGGACGGATGAGCTGCGTCGCCAGCAGCGCCGCCTGAGCGATGCCCTGGAGCAAATCGCCGTGGGGGCCATTTCTGGCGCGGTGGGCACGCACGCGACAGTGCCGCCACAGATCGAAGAATACGTCTGCGCGCAACTCGGCCTTGGCGTGGCTCCTATCTCCAATCAGGTCATCCAGCGCGACCGGCACGCGCATTTTATGAGCACCCTGTCCCTGATCGGCTGCTCGCTGGAGAAAATGGCGCAGGAGATTCGCCATCTGCAGCGCACAGAACTGAGCGAGGCGTTTGAACCCTTTGGCTCCGGTCAGCAGGGTTCGTCCGCCATGCCCCATAAACGCAACCCGGAACTCTGCGAGCGCATCTGTGGCCTGGCCCGCATCCTGCGCGGCTTCGCTGTGACTGCGATGGAAAACGTCGCCCTCTGGCACGAGCGCGATATCAGCCATTCCTCAACCGAGCGCATCATCTTCCCCGACGGCTGCACGCTCCTGCACTATATGCTGCATATCTTCACGGGCGTGATCAACGGTCTGGAAGTGCATAAAGAGCGGATGCTGGCGAACCTGAATATGACCGGTGGCCTGGTCTTCTCTCAGCGCATCCTCCTGGCCCTGATCGACAAGGGCGTAGGCCGGCAGGAAGCGTACAAAATGGTGCAGCGCAACGCCAAGCACGTGTGGGGCAAATCGTTCGCCGGCGCGGCCCAGGACGAGCGCGGTCTGCTCCCCCTGGCGATTGAACTGAGCAACGATCCAGAAGTCGCGCGCTACCTTTCAGTCGATGAGCTGAAAGATCTGACCAACACTGATTTTTATGTCAAATACATTGATACAGCGTTTAAGCGGGTGGGACTCTAAGACGACTGGTCGTTGAAAGGATGCAGGATTGCTATGGCCGATGAAGTCAAACAGCGCAAGGCGGAACATGTGCGAGCCGCTCTGCGCGAGGATCTCTCCGCACCCCAGAGAGCTGGCTGGCACGATATTCGCCTGATTCACCAGGCGTTGCCGGAAGTTGATCTGGACGCCATCGATACTTCCGTTGACTTCCTCGGCCATACCTTGCGGTATCCTATTCTCATCTCTTCCATGACCGGGGGCCATGCCGATCTCACCGGCATCAATCGCAACCTGGCGCTGGCCGCGCAGCGCTACGGACTGGCTCTCGGCGTGGGCAGTCAGCGCGCGGGCATCCTCAATCCAGAGGTAGCTCGCAGCTACGCGGTCACGCGCGAGGCAGCGCCTGACGCCTTTCTGCTGGCCAACGTGGGCGCGCCGCAGCTCATTCGCCAGGAGCGTTCGCAGCCATTCACTCTTGAACAGGTGCAGAGCGCCATTGCCATGATCCAGGCCAACGCCCTGGCTGTTCACCTGAACAGTCTCCAGGAAGCCGCACAGCCCGAAGGAGATCGGCACACCGCCGGCGCGGTCCGCGCGCTGCAAATACTGGTCAGTCAGCTCGATCTGCCAGTCATTGCCAAAGAAACCGGCGCGGGCATCAGTCGCGAGCAGGCGCTTCTCCTGCGCACCTGCGGCGTCAAAGCCATCGATGTCGGCGGCGCGGGCGGGACCAGCATGGCGGCCATGGAGTCTGTACGCGCCTCTGAGCAGGGAAAGCCGCGCAGCCAGGCCATCGGTCAGCTCTACCGCGATTGGGGCATTCCCACGCCCATCAGCCTCGTCGAAGCCGGAGTTAGCGAACTGCCATTGATCGCCACCGGCGGCGTGCGCAGCGGCCTGGACATCGCCCGCGCGCTGGCCCTGGGCGCCTCGCTGGTCGGTCTGGCCCACCCCTTCCTGCTCGCCGCCAGCCAGAGCTTCGAGGCGGTCTGCGAACTGCTGGACGGGCTGATTCTGGAACTCAAAGTAGCCATGCAGTTGAGCGGAGCCGCCACCATCAGCGCTCTACGCCAGGTCAATGTAGTGGTGACAGGCGAGACCTACCACTGGCTGCGGCTGCGCGGCTTCGAGGACACCCTCACCACCCTGGCCCGGCGTCCTGTGCCTGCTTCTCACAAAGAACTGAGCTGAGTCGCCCGCTGAAAATCTTCGGGGGTATTGATATTCACAAACGAGCGCAGATCGGGATCGACCTGGCGCACCTGTTCTTCCCGCAGAAAGCGCACCGGCCCGCGCTCCAGCAAAGCTCGCGGATCGCGTCTGCCCTCCCGCAAACACGCCTCAATGGCCGGCAGTAGCGAACGAGGGTAGCGCGCCAGCAAAACCTGGGGAACACCACCCACCAGCGGCACCAGCAGTTCATCGTTCAACGGCAAAGCACACAACCAGGCCAGCAGTTCGGGGCGCACGAATGGCAGATCAACCGCCAGCACCAGCGCGTACTCACTCTTCATAGCGCGCAAACCGCTGCACAGACCGCGCAATGGACCCTGATCGGGGATATCATCGTAAATCAAGCGCCGCGAGGAAGCGCCGGGAAAAGAGGCATATTCCTTGCCGCTGCGCTCATCGCGCGCGACAAGCAGCGTTTCCACGCAAAGTTCAGAAAGGAGAGAAGTGAGGCGTTCAACAAAAGTACGAGCAGACTCGTCTGGAAGGGCCAGCAGCGCCTTATTGCGACCCATGCGGCTGCTACGCCCTCCAGCGAGAATGATGCCTGCTACGTCTGACGAATTGGCGACAGGTTCGACTGGTATGCCCTGATGCAACGTCTTCCCGTCACTAGCGCGCGGAAGCTGCTTTACGCTTCCCGCTCTTGTGGGCTTTAGGCATATACTGATTGCGCTTTTCCAGGTGCTGATAATAATCGCGCTCCTGCGTATATCGTCTAAAGCGATGCACAATAAAGAGGATGGCCCAGACCACCAGGGCCAGCACCCAGGCATAGCGCCAGAAACGCCAGGCGAAGAAGTATTGATAGAGCGCAGCCCGCGCGCCAATCAGAGGAAAGCCAATAATGCAGATAATCGCCAGCCAGGTGAAATAGCGATCCAGCATATACTTGAGCGCCGGACGCCCCTTGGTGAAACGCTTACGGCCTTCCACCGAATAGTAGAACGTGACCAGCAAGCCCAGCGCGCAAAAAATGATCCAGAGAGGATAGTAATGGAAAGCCTCCGGCGCCGGTCCGCCAGAGTAGCACCCGGTAGCAGTACACGGGTCCTGGAATAGCCAGTTAATCAGGTTAAGATGCATAGCGTTCCCGCCCCTTCTATAATTGCGTATAGACGTTGGCAACCATGATAGCACGCCGGCTGGCGTTTGTACAGAGCCTCCGGCGCGGCGATTCTAGCGGCGGCAGGCGGCCTGTTACTCAACATGCTCGCTTGCTTTACTAGTACTTCTGCTTGCCTCTTTCTCTACTTCATCAAACGCAGGCTGCCCTTCAACCATCTCACCCTCATATCCACAGAGGCCAGTTTCTCCAGTCAGCGCCCGATTGGCAGCGGCCAGAGAAGCTGTTGGCGATGGTGATATAGTATTTGTAGAATACAGGCTGTTTTTCAAGGAGAGTTTTGCCAGGGACTGCGGGGGAAAGAAAGATGAACAAATCTGATACGATGAACCAGCACTACCTGTTAAACGAGCAGTACAAAGACGCCAGCAATTTCAACGAGCGCCTGCACATGATTCAGAGCCTGAGCATCCAGCAGGTTGACTGGTATAAATGGATCTTCCATCTGCTCAAGAGGACGCCCGGCCTGCGCGTACTTGAACTTGGATGCGGACCAGGCTATCTCTGGAAAAATAATCTGGAGCACATTCCGCCCGATTGGGACATCACCCTCTCCGATTTTTCGCCGGGCATGCTCAAAGAAGCTCACGCCAATCTCAGCCATTGCAAGCGACATTTCACCTTTCAGTTGATTGATGCCCAGGAAATCCCCTTCGAGGACGCGCATTTTGACATGTTGATCGCCAACCTGATGCTTTATCATGTCCCGGATCGTGCCCGCGCCTTCTCAGAAATTCGGCGCGTGCTCAAACCGGAAGGCATTTTTTACGCGGCCACCGTCACTGAAAAAGCGCTGAGCAAGCTCGAAAGCTTCCTGTTCGCCGCCGATCTGCCGATCTGGCAAGATGTCGTCGGCTTCAGCCTGGAAAATGGAGCCAGTCAGCTTGCCTCCTGGTTTTCGCACATCCAGCGCCATCGCCTGGACAACACGCTGATCGTGAAAGAAGTCGAGCCGCTAATCGCCTTTATCCGCTCCGGCATCCCGCAGAACGAACAGAGCGAAACCAGGTTCCAGCGCCTGCGCGAACTGCTGCAACAGGAACTATCCCAGCACGGAGCCATCTACATTAACATGGATATCGGGCTATTCGAGGCAGCAAATATTATCGTCTGATCGCGCGTGAGTCTCGCCTTGCAACGAGAAGAGTGGCACTGATTGTCTCAGTCCTCCTGAACAGCTCCGAGGCGGCCCACATGCGTCCTCTCGCAGGCGGGAACATCACCAGGACATTCGGGAAGCTGATACAGGCGTGAGCATGGTCTTCGCTAATGAGAGGGCGATAAAGCATAGTTCCGCCCAAAAAGCGTAGCCAGGGCTTGTTGGTTTTCCCGTTTTGCCTCCGCTGCCTCGCGCCGCCTGCGGCGGCGCAAGTTTGAAGAATGATGCAGGGCCAATCGGACTGCGCCCGGCTGGCCCTGCATCATTCTTCTTTTCATGAGTCATCCCCAACTTTTCAGAGGCGGCCCCAACCGCTTGTTACGCCCCGCCCCCCTCTTTTTGATGAGGTTTGG
>DASZXF010000864.1:0-8242 GCA_035546055.1 Ktedonobacteraceae bacterium | reverse complement strand
GGATCGGTATTGCCGGAATAGGCATTGCTGGCCTGCAAAACCATATCATCCAGCAGCGAAAGCGCTGCTGGTCTGGCCAGTTGAACATCAGTCATGGCGAGCAAACTTTTGTCATCGCTGCGCAATTTCTGTAGCCAGGTCTTGACATCGCTCAACGACGGCAAAATCTGGTTCACGACTGTGTGTGCGGCGCCCGGCGAGCCAGGCGCGTTGAGCAGACCATTCAGGTGATAGACAATCTGCGTCACATAGCCCGGTGGATTCTGCGTGCTGCCGCGCACGTCGAGTAGACCGATGCCTGCCTGGTGCATATCCTGAGCAAGCTGAACATCTCTCGACGTTGCCGGCAGATCCTGGACCACAAAGGGCATACCATCGAGATAGGCCAGAATCTGCACGCCCAGCTCGCGTACCGTCTGCGGATCATGGCCGTTCTGCCAGCGGTCGCGCGCGCTGGAGGCCAACTGCATCAGTTCCTGTGTATTGCGGGTAAACCAGTTATTCAATCCGCCCGGCAGTTCAAGCTCATCCAGGCTTGGCTCATCGGCGAGCAGATGGCGCAGGTGATTCAGAAAACTGTAATGATGCGCATCGCTCGGATCGGGTACGGCGGGTAGCGTCCCGTAGTAGCGCCAGGTTTTTGTGTCCGGCGAGGGCATCAGCGGCATGACATCGCCGTTCTCTTCCGTCACCAGAAAACGGCTGGTGATCTGTAAGAGATTGGTGTGCAGACCGTCGCCGGCGTAAAAGAGGCTGGCCGCGCCACCAGAAACGTTCAATTTGCCCAGCAGGATGGATTGTGACTCTGATTGCGAGCTATCCCCAAGCAACCAGGCATAATAGCTTTTACCTGGAGCGGGCGTGCCAAGGCTGTGCAGATTCATGCGCACCTGATCATCAATGCCCTGGCTGGTGTTCTCGTTGAGTTGCTCACTGCTTACGAAAGTGATCGAGCCAACCGGGTGAATCGTGGTGGGTACCGAGGGAGCAACTCGCGCGATGGCCACAAAGGAGCCGAGCGCGCCACCAGTGATGATCAGCAGCGAAAGAATGACCAGCAGCGGCCAGATGCTCCCCCGTTTTTGCGGAGGCCGGGTCGCGGGCGGTGTGGAGGCTGGTCGCGTCATCGAGGCCGCGCGCGTGGCGTTTGCTCCGTCCACCGGGCGAGCGGGCGCGTTCCCTGGTATGCTCGCCTGCTGGCGCGTCGAACCGGTGCCCGGTACCGCCGAAGCGGGACGAGCGGGTGCGGGCATATTCAGGGCAATTGGCGCCTGATCGCGCAGATCGCGACTCGGACGCTGCGGGCTGCGCGGCTGCGGCGCGGAGAGCGGTCGGTACACCTGCGTCAACGCCGTGCTCGGATCAAACATATGCTCCTCGGCCTTCCAGCCTGGATGGTGCGTGTGCGGCTCATCGGAGAGCGGCGTTGAATGTCTGCGCTGGCCGTTGCCGGCAGGGCGGGGAGCCGGCGCATGTTCGCCAGAAGCCGCATCTCTTTGCAGCGGCGAGGGAGCCTGGTAGCCGTAGACTCGTCCTGTACCGCGTCCGTCGCCAGTGGGTGTTTGGCGCAGCTTATCGGATGGCTGTACTGACAGCACCGACGAAATCTCATCCCCGGGCAGCGGCCACGCCAGGCCAGCCTGCCCGTTAATCGGCATGGTCAGCGCCTCGTGGAACGCTTCGGCGTATTCAGGAGCCAGTTCGCTGCGCTGAGGAGGCTCTTGCAGCTTGTTGATGATTTCGGCAAAGTCGCCACTCTCGCGCCGTTCCGGGGCAGCGTTGAACTGCGCGGACAGTTCGCTGCTCTCACGCCAGGATTCGCCCGCCATCTCAGCCTGCTCCTGACTCAGCCAGGGTGTGCTGGCTTCGCGGGCCTCCCGCTGCGGCGGAACACTTTTTTCGTGACCGGTCCAGGGTTCGCTGGCCCTGCGCTCGGCGGGAGTGCTTCTCTCATGGCCGGTCCAGGGCTGACTGGTTTTGCGCTCTGGCTGCTTTTGGGTGGACCAGGGATCGCTCTCAGCGCGTGTGGCCGCCAGCGGACGCGTATTGAGCGGCTGGCGCAGAGCGGCGAGCTGCGCAATGGCTGTGGAGGGCATGAGCGGTCCCGTTCTCACCCGGCGCAGCGCGGGCGGGAACTTTGCCTCGTCCTCCTCGTGCTGCGCACGGCGACCGTGGATCAGAAAATCCGCGAAATCATCGATAGTCGGGTAGGACGGGAAGCCGTAGCGCGCGGCCATCTGGGCCAGCAGATCGCTGCCAGCGGTCACAAAGACGATAGAAACGCCGCTTTGTCGCCGCACGTACTTCAAATCACTGAAATCTTCTGGCCGCTGAAACAGCCTGGAGCGAGGCTGACCCGCCGCAGGAAGCATCAGCACAACCGGCTTTTGCTGCTCGCCAATCGTGGTCAGCAACTGGTGCTTTTCATCAGATGGCTCGATATACAGCAGGCAGAAATCGCCATTTTCGTTGAGTTTCATCGCGACCTCTTCTCTTCACTTCTAGAACAACGCCGGCGCACGCAGGGGGATTATCGCTACACGCACCTTCACACAAACATCACTGGCTTTTTTTGTGGACAAACGGGGCGCCGCGCTGCGCTTAATCCCGGCTTATGCGTCAAGTTTTTCCATATACAGGTATCGTTGCGTTTCAATCTGATCAATGGGCAGGGGTTCCGTGACAGGCGGCGGGGTATCCGGTCCCAGGCCGATCACCGCCACCCGGTTCCAGACCGCATCGCCGTACCATGTCGGCTGATCAATCGTGCGCGCCGGCGTCTGCTCTGGCGCCTGGGGAGCTACGCGGGGAGGCCGGGCCGGCGGCATTTGTGGTCCCTGAATTCTCTGCGGTCCCTGTGGTCCCTGTGGCATCTGCGGCAGCGGTTGCTCTGGCAGGCGCGTCGTCACGCGCGGACGTTTCGGGATCTGCTGTGCCGGCGGAAGCGTGCCGGGACGCACACGCGGCTGAGCCACGAGGGGAGTCGGCTGAACCCGAGTCGCCGGGCGCGTCCGCTGAACTGGCTGAGCAGGCTGAGCAGGCTGCGGCGCCTGCGCTGGCCGGGGAGCCGGTAAAGCCGGTACCGCCGTCTGAGCCGGGCCGGCTGGCTGGAGGGTCAGCCGCACCAGGTTGGAGATAGCCAGGCCACCCATCAACGCCACCGAAATCCAGGCCACCAGCCAGCCGCCAGCCTGCACCAGCAGCGGCGTTAGATAACCGCTCTGTCCCTGCTGATAGCCCTGTGGGATTTGCGGCCAGATGCGCGCGATCTCGCTCCACGAGTCAGGCGGCAGACCGCCCAGGCGTGCCAGCAGCAGCGCTCCCAGCGCGCAGCCCAGACCGGGATAGAGCAGCGAACTGATCCATGAGCCGCGCGCCTCCTGGCGCTTGTGGGGCGCGGCGGACAGATAGTACGGCGCGGGACTCTGGCGCAGCGAACTCCACACGCTAATCACCGAACCGACCACCACCAGCGCACCGCCGAGATAGCCCTGGAGCGAAAGCACCTCACCCAGGTAAATCGTCGCGATCAGCGCCCCCAGCACCGGTTCCAGAATATAGATAAAAGAAACCGTCACAGGCGAGATATATTTTTGCAACAGCACCGTAATCAACGTCGGGACAAACGTGCAGGCCAGCGACACATAGAGCACAATGGCGATATCCTTCGGCAGCGCCGGGTGGAGCGCCTGCCAGTCGCCAAAGAGCAGCACCACCAGATTCGCCCACACCGCCGTCGTCAGCAGTTCCACACCAAACAGCGGCCAGTGAGCCTTCTCATCCCGCTGCTCATGATCGCTGAGAAAGACATAGCCCGTATAGAAGAGTCCGCCCAGAAAAGCAATCAGCGTCCCGCGCACATTCCCCATCGATGACGAAAAAATCAGGATCGCCGCGCCTCCCACCGAAAAAGCCCCGGCCAGCCACGTGCTTTTCGTCATCGGCTGGCGGAAAAACGCCCAGGCGATCAGCGCCGCCACAAAGCCATTCAGCGCCGGAAAAAAAGCCGTGCTGGTGGCGGTCGTATATTTCAAAGCAATCGCGATAGTGAACAACGCCAGGCAGAGCGTACTGCCCAGAAGGATGCCCCGCTTCACTACAGCTCGATTGATATCCTTCCACGAGAACGCAATGATCAGAAGGCCAGCCGGGGCCAGCGAAACCATCTCAAAAAAAGTAAAGATGATAGGGTCGATCCGGTTCAGTGCCTCCTTCGTCACCGCATAATAGGTGGCGAAAAAGATGGTATTCAAAAGGAATGCGCATCCAGCGATCATTTTCATTCTCATAACATTGCTCCTCAGAAATCCAGCCTGCCTCCTCATCCGACCAGGGAGAGACTACATCTCCCTGGCCTCAGCTTCCGATGTCCTCCCAGCTACCGAACCGGCAAGCGTTCCTCCAGCCGCTCCTCGAATAGCGGCACCGGTGTCTCTAACATCCTGTCAAAGGGTTGTATACGTGACGAAATGCGTGGAGAACGGGTAGCCCGGCGAATAGCGTTCACCTCCACATCCTGCGTCTGGAAAGCCTCGCAGGCATAGGCGATCACATCCTCCACCGCGAACTCCTCGCATGAAAAGACATCAATGTTGACCATGCGATATGGCGCCCAGGCGTGCAGGCTGACATGGCTGGTAGCGATAATGGCGAACCCGGAATACCCATCGTCCAGCGGATTACTGGTCTTGATATAGCGCAGCTCGGCTGGCCCGACCTTCACCATGTCGATCCGCTCCGGGTAGGTCTCCAGCACCCCGCGCAGAAAGGCTTCGTCGGCCAACAGTTCGGGATTGCACCCGTAAAGATCCAGAGTAACATGTAACATATGCTTCCCTCTTTGAGACCGATCTGGACCGGCCCCTGTCGCTCATCCTCGGCCCACAGCGGGTCAGGTTATCAACTCTAAGGGCAAGTATACCCATTGCGGGCGCTTCCATGACGCCTTTTCCAACCGCGATACTCAGACTCAGAACAAGGATGTGACAAGCGCACGCCCGCGCCGTTCTCATGTGAACGCCCTCGAATTGAGCGCACGCCTCAGATTTTTGTGACGTGGCACGCCGGAAAAATCCCACCTTTACCCCTTGCTTTTTGGCTGAGTATATCGTAATATCATAATGTTATAACATTTAACGGCCAGAACAAGGGGGACAGAAGGTATGTCAGAGTCAGCTCCATACCGCCCGGCATCGAAGAACAGCCTGGTGCCCATGCACTACCAGGTTGAGCAAGATATGCGGGAGAGGATCGCCAGCGGTGTGTGGCAAGCGGGGCAGATGCTTCCAGGAGAGATGGAGCTTTGCACCCTTTATGGCGTCAGTCGGACCACCTTGCGCCAGGCGATCAGCGCCCTGGTGGACGCCGGGCTGATCGTGCGCGAGCGCGGTCGTGGCTCATTTATTCGCAGTTCGATGGTCACCGCCGGGGCGCGTGGCTTAACCTCGTTCACCGGAGAACTGGCGACTCTGGGCATGAAAGCTGGCTCACATCTGTTGAGCAGGCATGTCAGCGGAGCTTCCGCCGAACTGGCCCAGCGCTTGCGGGTCGAGGCGGGTACGCCCTTGATCAGCATCAAGCGTGTGCGTTACGCCAACGAAAGCCCGATTGGCATTCAGGAAGCTCATTTGCCGCTGGCCCGCTTCCCGGAACTGGAGCACGTGGACATGACCGACATCTCGCTCTATAGCTTTCTCGAAGAACGCTATCGGGTTGTGGTGGCCGAAGCGGAAGAGGTCTTCCGGGCCATTTCCATCACCGGAGAGGACGCGCGTATTTTGCATGTCCCGGAAGGTCAGAGCGGTTTTGCCGTGGAGCGCCTGACTTTTGATGGCAGCAATGAGCCCTTTGAATTTGTCACCTCAGTCTTGCGCGGTGATCGCTATCAGGTGCAGCTATTCTTACGGGCGAACAAACGGCTGGTGTAACAGTCTTGTTCTCGCAGAAAGGAGTTTCTTTTGACATCGTTTGCATATATCGCGGAAACAGTGGAGGTTCTGCAACGTCTACAGGAGCAGGAAGGATCTGTGCGCAAAGTGGTTGAAAAGGCAGCCGAGACCATTGCGAGCGGTCATTGGGTGCGCCTTTTTGGCAGCGGTCATTCCGTCCTGCCCATTCAAGACTGTTTTCCGCGCTATGGTGGCTATGCCGGGTTCTATCCCATCATGGACCCGCGTCTGATGTGGACGGCGGTGAGCGGTCCTGGTGGAGCGGAAGAACTGCTCTGGCTGGAGCGCCAGGAGAACTACATGAACGTGTTTTTGCGCCATAATCAGTGGGATGCTGAAGACATGTTGATTGTCGTCTCGCATGGTGGGCAGAACGCCGCCCCGGTAGAGGTTGCCCTGGCCGGGAAAGCCGCCGGTCTGACCGTGGTGGCCGTCACCTCCGAGGAGAATCATCGCACCAAACCGGCCACTCATTCCAGTGGCAAAAAGATTGGCGACATTGCCGACATCACTATTTTCAATGGCGTCTCGTCCGAGGACGCGGTGGTAGCGGTGCCTGGAGTCGCGGGCAAAGTCGGTGGCGTTTCCACCCTCTCCGCCATCGCCATCATGCAGGTCATCGTCTCGGAAACCGCGCTGGAACTGGCGCGCCGTGGCTATCATGTCAAACCTTTTGCCGCCCCCAACGTCGAGGGTATCAGTCCTCGTCACAACGAAGAAGTGTACGAGGAATATCGTCATCGCCTTCATGGCAAATGAAGGTAGGGATTTGCCTTTGTGAATCAATGAGGAGGAGCTTTGATGTCCCAATTCAGAAAAACGCGCTCCTGGTTGCTGCTCGCCTTCTTTCTGCTTCCGCTGGTCCTGATGGCATGCGGAGGTACGAACGGCTCGTCATCCGGTGGAAAAGTGACCATCAGCTATTTAACCCACTGGTCGGGCGATCAATTGAATCAGTTAAACCAGGCAGTTGCGGCGTATGAAAAGACCAACCCCAACGTCACTATTAACGTGCGCAATGTGCCTTTCGGCGATCTGCTCACGACGATTACGACGCAGGGCGGCAATGCCAATGGTCCAACCATCATGGGCATTTATAACCTCTGGCTGCCGCAACTGGTGCAGGACGGCGTGATTGCCGCCGCCTCTGATGCCGATGCGCAGGGTATCAAGCAGGCGTATGCAAGCAGCGTGGTTTCAGCGGTTCAGGTGGACGGGAAAACCTACGGCTATCCGAATGAAGTTGACCTGTACGCGCTCAACTACAATAAAGCGCTCTTTCAGGCTGCCGGGATCACCAACCCTCCGACTACCTGGGCTGAACTGGTGACGGACGCGCAGAAATTGACTAAACGCGATGCCTCCGGCAAGATCACTCAGCAGGGCTTTGGCATCATCAATAGCTGGAACAGCGGCGTGGTTCATCCCTGGCTCTCGCTGGTCAATTCCGATGGTGGTCAGCTCTTGAGCAGCGATCACAAGCCTCTGCTGACCAGCTCGGCCTCCGTGGCGGCGACGAATCTCTACTCTGACCTGATTTTCAAGGACAAAGTGACAGATCCGGCCATGAACCAGTCAAATGCTTCGACCACCGGTCCTTTCCTGGATAATTTTGCCAATGGTAAGACCGCTATGATCATCATGGCCAACTGGTGGGAGAGCGCGCTGAAATCCAGCATGGGCGATGCTTTCCAGAATATCGCCACCGCGCCTATCCCGGTTGGTCCCAACGGCGATGGTTCGCACAGCGTTTCCTACTCCTGGAGTACGGTCGTCAGCAAACATGCCTCCTCGGATCAGCAGCAGGCGGCCTGGGACTTCCTGAAATGGCTCAACGGCGCGCAGAGCGGCAAGAACGGCAGTTCGGCTATGGGTGATATTCTCATGGGCGCCGGTATCCTGCCCAGCAGCACGGCTGACTTGCAGGCCCACCAGAGCGAACTCAACTCGCCTTTCGTCAAGACCTACGTGGATGAACTGGCGAAGAGTGTGCCTTTCCCGGTGGTGCTCGGCGGCGACGAACTGACCACCGATCTGCAAAAGTCGCTGGAATCCGTGATGTTTGGCCAGAGCAAGGTGCAAGACGCGTTGAGTCAGGCGCAAACAACCGTCGGACAGGTGCTCAGCCAGTATTATAGTTAGCGCAAACAGCGTGGAGTCCGCGTCAGTCCCGCCAGGACCGGCGCGGGCGTCACCCGCTGGAGCAGAGAAGCTGTCAAGGCAACCCTGGCTCAGATTACGATGCTGCTTCAGCCAGGCCGCTCACACTCTGAAAATGCTACTGCAGAAAGTCG
>DASZXF010000863.1:0-1783 GCA_035546055.1 Ktedonobacteraceae bacterium | reverse complement strand
GCTGGTGGTCGGTGCTGGCGCTGCTGCGTTCGATGGCTTCGAGTCCCGCCGCAGCTGCCTTTACGCTGCGCAATCGCGCCCAGGTGGCGGGGGCAGAGACGGCGGACGAGGCGGATCAGATCGGGCGTCATACGATTCTCGATCTGGTCGATAGTGACGCAACAGAGGGTATGGATGTCGCGCCGGGCAGCGATTTCGCCGAGGAGCAGACGGGCGCGTCGGATGAACTGCATAACCGCCTGGCCGAGATGGCCGGGGAGGCGGAAGCGCTGCAAGGCACGCATGACGCGAAATTACAAAAAGCGCTGGCCTTGATCGGCGAGATGGTCAAGGAGGGCTATCGACCAATCGTCTTTTGCCGCTTTATTCCTACAGCAGAATACGTGACACAGGAATTGCGCACATTTCTCTCCAAACAGGTCGAGGTTGCGGCTGTGACTGGTCTGTTGCCCCCGGCGGAGCGCGAGGAGCGTGTGCGCCAGCTCGCGCAGTCTAAACAGCGTGTGCTGATCTGTACCGATTGCTTGAGCGAGGGTATGAATCTGCAAGACGATTTTGACGCGGTGTTCCACTATGATCTTTCCTGGAATCCTACGCGCCACGAACAGCGCGAGGGCCGCGTTGATCGCTTCGGCCAGCACAACTCGAAGGTCAAGGTGGTGACGTACTATGGACAGAATAATATTATCGATGAGATTGTGCTGAAAGTGCTGATTCGCAAGCACCAGGCGATCCGTAGTTCGCTGGGCATCTCTGTGCCAGTGCCGATGGATACCGAACAGGTGGTTGAAGCACTTTTCGAGGGCGTACTCGCGCGCCCCGAACTGCCTGGCTTTGAAGATGTTGAGGTAGTTACGCAGAGACGCGATGAACTGTTTAAACAGTGGGATGCTTCGTCGGAACGGGAACGCAAGTCGCGCACGCTCTTCGCGCAGCACAGCGTGAGGACCGAGGAGGTCGAGAAAGAACTGCGCGCGGTGCGGGAGAACATTGGCCTGGCTGGCGATGTCGCCAGTTTTACGCGTGAGGCCTTGCAGGGCTACGGTGGCTTTGTGAGCGAACCGACCAGAGAGCTGCTCGATTTAAACCTGCGCGAGATTCCCATTGCCTTGAAAGATGCGCTGGATCTGTGGAGGTTCGCGCCTGGTAAGGAGGAGGAGCGTCTGCGCGTGAGTTTCACGCAGACCAATCAGGCTGAGCGTCTCTACCTCAGTCGCACTCATCCGCTGATTGAGGGGCTGGCTGCCTATGTGATGGATACGGCGCTGGACGCGCAGGAAGACCCGCGCAATCGGCCCATCGCCCGGCGCTGTGGACTGATTAAGACCAGCCAGGTGCAGACGCGCACGACGCTTCTCCTGGTCCGTCTGCGCTTCCACATTCACACTCCTTCGCGCACGCGGGGCGAGATGCAGGCCTTGCTGGCCGAGGATTGCTGCGTTTTTGCCTTTCGCGGCGTCCCTCAGCACGCGGAATGGCTTGAGAATGAGGAGGAGATTAACGCGCTGTTGCAGGCGTCGTCTGAGGCAAATACGCCAGGAGTGCAGATCAAGCATTTTTTGCAGCAGGTGTTGAATGGATACGCTGACTACCTGGCGCCGCGCCTGGAACAACTGACCAGGGAGCGAGCAGAGGCACTGCGCGAGGCCCACCGCCGCGTGCGCAGAGCGGCGGCGATCAGCGTGCGCGTGACGGTTGAGCCACAACTGCCACCAGATATTCTGGGCATCTATGTCTATTTGCCGTACCAGGGATAATAGCTGTTTAGAGAGGACTTTCCTGA
>DASZXF010000862.1:0-2354 GCA_035546055.1 Ktedonobacteraceae bacterium | reverse complement strand
TGCGTCACCACACGTTCCCACCAGGCGCCGTACAGCCGCTCGAACGGCAACGGCTCAACTCGCGCCCGGATGCGCTCTACCTCCGTCGCGGGCAAAGGAATGAGATTCGGATAACTATACATGAAGGACACGTAGCGCCGGTCAGCTACCACTTGAATAATATCGCCGGCCAGCAACACGCCCCGGCCTTCCGCGCCCTGCTGCCAGTGTAGAACTGTGCCCCCGGCGAAGTGTCCTCCTAGCCGGTGCAGGGTTATACCGGTGCGCAGCGGTAGAGTCTCCCCCGCCCAGAAATGGATACGCTCGCTGGGACGCATCACCCACTGCCGATCTGCTTCGTGGAGATAGATGCGGGCGTCAAATCGTTCTGACCATTCCACCATAGTTGAATAATAATGAGGATGGGAAATGGCAATGGCTGTAAGACCACCCAGGCGCTTAACTTCTGCGACTGTCTCATCATCGATCAGGCTCATACAATCCCAAAGCACATTGCCCTCTGGATGTTGCACCAGTAGCGCTCGCTCACCAATGGCGAACGTTGGCGTTGTGCCAATCCCGGTCAGGCCTTCTTCCTGCTCACGAAACGTATTGCGAAAACCCTCCGCCTGCAACTGAGCCAGCGTCACCCACGTTTGTCCGTCGTAACCTACGTACTGCCGCTGATCCTCACAGATCGGACAGGCCCGGGGCGGCTGCTCGCTTTCCGCGAACTGCGTTCCACAGGTTCGGCAAATCCAATGTTCCATTAAACTACTTCCTTTCCCTCCTGGATATGTATCCTGTGTTCACTATACCCCATATACAAGCTCTACTGCTATGTCGGGGTGGACCTCATCGATACACCAGCACTCATCGGCTTTTTGCCACGTGGTTACCGATTGTATAGCATACTTCATTCCACTGCCGGCGCAGAAAGTGCAGCAGATGCGGGATCAGGTTGAGCCGCTCGCAAGACAGCGGCTGTACGGAGCCTGGTTTGAGCGTATCGTCACCTACGACGCGCACGCTGCCGTGCTCCGTACAGCCGAGCGCTACCTCAGCGCCCTCCAGCAGATCCCGGACTAGATCGACGCGGCTACCGCTGACTGGCGGCGCAAAACCCAGACGGTGATGGCGATCAGGACCAGCGTCGTGCCTGCCAGGATGCCAATATCCATGAGATGGCCGCCCAGCGTGCCCTGATTGAGCACCGCATTGTACGCGCCATCAGAGATGTAGTATGTCGGGATAAGCTTGACCAGCGAGCCGATGGGATTATTGCTGAGCAGCGCTCCCAGCGGGCCGGCGAAAATGGTCGGGACAATGTAGATGAACATCAACATACCGGCGACCGCGCCGGCTGTGCTCGCGGTCTGAAACACGCCTCCCAGGAGTAAGCCCAGCGCCAGGCTCAAGAAGGCTCCCAGCAGCGTATACAGCAGCAGGAGAGGAATCTGGCCGGTAAAGCCGCTCTGAATGGCGATGACGATCAATGAGAGCAAGAACTGGTACACCAGCGCGATCAGCAATTTACCCAGAATGACATCGGCGAAAGAGGCCGGCGTTACCATCAGCATGCGCAGCGTCTTTTTCTCTTTTTCTTCAATCAGCAGACCGGGCATCAGCGAGGTGCCGACCATAAGAGAGACCATCAGCGAGACGACACCATAATAGTTGCCCAGCACATCGCCGACATTCGTCGAAGAGGGCGGATTGATCATGGCCGCCGTCAGCGTCAGTGGTGGCTGCGGGCTGGCAACCTGGCGCGCATAATTGGTAATTGCCGCCTGGATCATCAGGCTGTTTTGCTCACTCAGATTGTTACCATTGAGATAGATGCTGATCTGCGGATGTTCTCTGGTCTGGAGCGCACTTTCAAAGTTGGCCGGGATAATCAGGCCCAGGTCGTACTGGCTATCCTTGTGGCTGCCATCTGGACCAAAGGCCGCCGTCACTTCATCAGGCGAACTGGCTTCGGTGACTTTCGTCTGGGCAAAGGTTTTGCTGACAACCTGAACCACCTGAGAATGCCCGGGGTTGTAGACCAGGATGCCGCTGGCGTGACTGCCAATCAGTTTGCTCATAAAGAGGAAAAGCAGGGCCAGCAGGATGGGCATCATCAGGATAGTAATCGTGCTTCTATTTAAAAGAATATCAATGGCGTCCTTGCGGGCAATCGCCAGAATAGTCCTTGGATGCATGATCTGTTCTCCTTCACGCTTACGCCGGGCGTACACCGGCGATTTCGATAAACACTTCTTCTAACGTCGCTTCTTGGGAATGGAGTGCCTGAACCTTGCCCTCGGCCAGCCATTGCGCCAGGCGAGCCTGGTCGTCGGGGCTGTCCATCTTGAGCGTCACCTCCTGCAAGG
>DASZXF010000861.1:0-1542 GCA_035546055.1 Ktedonobacteraceae bacterium | reverse complement strand
GCCAGGCTCGCGAGCGAACTTGTCGCCAGGCAAGCGTATATGCCAGCTTTGCAACAGACAGGGCAGAAGGACACCATCAGCCTGCGCGCGGCCTGGGAGGCGCTGCTTGACGCGGACGACGAAGCGCGCGTGAGCGAACTGGCCGCGTTGATGCCGCCCGTTTGCTGGTCGCTTGTGCCGGATGAGCAGCGGCTTTCTTCTCTGCCCGGAGCCTTGCTGCGTCACTTCCTCAATCAGCTCATCGATGCCTTTGTGCGTACCCAACTGACCGTATCCGCTATTCTGCCAGAAACGCCCGGACGCTGGAAGCGGCTCATGCCTTTGCCCGGACAATGGCTGCGCGCTCTGGTTGAACCTGATGCGCAACTGGAAGGGGAGCCACCCGAACTCCAGCAGTTTGCGGCCATTCTGCGCGGCTGGCTCGATCAGTTGCGCGTCAGCGCCAGGGACGCCGCCTTTCGCACCTGCTTTCGCCTCGATCAGCCAGACAAGACGACCGCAACCACCGCATCCGGTGAGCAGGATGGGCAGAACGGGCAGGAAGTGCTGGCTGAGCCAGAGGAAGAGGATGAATGGCGCGTGAGCTTCTATCTCCAGGCCAATGATGATCGCAGCCTGCTTGTGCCGGCGGAAAAGGTCTGGCAGGAGCGTTCGGGCACGCTGACCTTTTTAAAGCGCACGTTTGAGAATCCCCAGGAGCGCTTGCTGGCTGACCTGGGACGCGCCTCGCGTTTCTTTCCAGCGCTGGAGGAGAGTCTGAGAAGCGCGCGGCCCGGAGCAGTAGCGTTGAGCACCGCCCAGGCCTATCGTTTCCTGCGTGAGGCGGTGCCGTTGCTTGAGCAAAGCGGCTTCGGGGTACTGGTGCCGCCCTGGTGGCGCAAACCGGCGGCGCGCCTGGGCGTCAGGCTCAAGATCAAACCCCAGACTGGTACCCAGACCAGCTCTGGTCTCTTGAGCGTGGACAGCCTTGTTTCCTACGACTGGACCATTTCCATAGGGGATAGAACGCTGACTGCTGATGAGTTTGAGAAGCTGGTTCAACTCAAGCAGCCGTTGATTCATGTGCGTGGTCAGTGGGTAGAACTGCGCCCCGAAGAGATCGAACGCGCCATCGCTTTTTTCCAGAGGAAGCGCCGCACGGGCCGCATGACTCTCGGTGAAGCGCTGCGCACTGGTCTGGGTCAGGGTCAATCTGAACTGGGTCTGCCTGTGACCGATATCGAGAGCGAAGGCTGGATCAGAGAACTGCTGGGACAACTGGCCGATAACGGCAAAATTACCGCCATCCAGCCACCCGCCGCTTTTTGCGGACAACTGCGCCCCTATCAGGTTAAAGGACTCTCCTGGCTGGCCTTTCTCCAGCGTTTCGGCTTCGGCGGCTGCCTCGCCGATGACATGGGCCTGGGCAAAACTGCTGAGCTTATCTCGGTTTTATTGCATGGGAAACAACTGGCTGGTGAGGCTCAGAGCAGGCCGGCCCTGGTCATCTGTCCCATGTCGATTGTAGGCAACTGGCAGCGGGAGATACGGCGTTTCGCGCCC
>DASZXF010000860.1:0-5639 GCA_035546055.1 Ktedonobacteraceae bacterium | reverse complement strand
GGTCGAGGTCGGGGCCGGAACTGACACATTTTCCCTGGGAGCGGAGGTCTATTGCTACGGACCGGCCTGCGAACTGGTGACGAAGCACGAGGACGAGGTAGAGCCGCTACTGCCGCCTATGAGCGCGCTGGACGCCCTTTGCCTGGACCCGGCTCTTTTCGCTTTCGCGGCAGTGCGCGATGCACGGGCGCGCCTGGGCGATGATGTGGTGGTTTTCGGTCTGGGGGCTATTGGCCTGTTCGTGGTCCAGATGTTGCGCCTCTGCGGCTGTGCCCACATCATTGCGGTTGATCCGCTTGAGAAGCGGCGCGCCCTGGCGCAAACATTTGGCGCGCAGACAGTCATCGATCCTGCCGTCGCGGACGTGGGTATAGTAGTACGTGATGTCTTGCAAGGACGCGGCGCCGACATCGCCATCGAAGCCAGCGGCCATTATGGCGCGCTGCACGGAGCCATGCGCGCCGTCCATAATTGCGCGCGTATCGTTACTCTGGGATATTACAAAGGCAGAGATACCTTTCTGGAGTTAGGAGCGGAATGGCATCATAATCGCCTGGAACTGATCAGCAGTATGCCTGTCTGGCAGAATCCATCGCGTGACTATCCGCTCTGGGATAAAGCACGCCTGACCGGGAGTCTGGTGGACATGTTTGTAAAGCAGCAACTTCGTTCTACAGGAATTATTGATCCGCTGGTAGACTTTGCAGAAGCCCCCGCCGCCTTCCTGCGTATTTATCATAATCCTGCCGAGGCCATTAAACTGGGCATCGCTTTTCCTTCTCCCGAAGCCTCCGCTATCCCCTAAATGGCCGATGCAGGGAGTATCCTGATGATAAATAGACTCAAATCCGTTTAAGCAGTATCACGGAACTGAACAGGAGCCGCTCTGTTCCCGCCGCGCCGGATTTTTCTTCGGCGCGGCGGGAGGGCAGGGGGCCGCTGTTCCATTTCCGCGCACAGATGGCGTTGAGATCCATGTCACGGATTTGAGCAAGGTCATAATGCTCTGTCAAGGTGGACGTGATGAACGAAAGAGCGGGAGCGCGGAGAGCGGTCAGCCCTCTGCCGGGGCGCGGGGGTGTCCCCGCTTTCCTCTCTCCCTGGCGCTGCCGCAGGCGGCGCACTCTTCTCAAGCAGTGTCTGGCAGAGACATAGGACGCTTTTTAAGAGCGCCCAGGAATTTTTTAAGGTCATTAAAGGGGTTTTAGCTATGATTTCTGAACGTACTTCTCTCATTCAGCAGGCTATGCAGGTCTTGGAACGGAATTGGACAGGGACTTTTACCAGGCCGGGCGCGCTGCTCTATCATCACCAATGGTCGTGGGACGCCGCTTTTGTCGCCATGGGCTATGCACACTACAATCAGGCGCGCGCGGAGCAGGAACTGCGCAACTTATTCGAGGGGCAATGGAGCAATGGACTGGTGCCGCATATTGTTTTTTCTCCTCAGAAAACCGATTACTTTCCTTCGTATCCCTTCTGGGAGATTGAGGGCAATCCGCTGGCTCCGCGTCAACGGCAGACCTCCGGCATCGTTCAGCCGCCGGTTCACGCCACAGCGGCTTTGCACATTTACCGCCATGCTCAGGATCAGGAGCAGGCGCGGGCTTTTCTGCGCGAGCTCTTCCCGCGTCTGCACGCCTGGCACGCCTACCTCTACCGCGAGCGCGATCCGCACCAGGAGGGGCTGGCCTTTATTCGCCATTCCTGGGAATCGCTGGACAACTCGCCCACCTGGGATGCCATTTTTCAGCGCATGCAATTGCGACCAGAAGAGATTCCCGCCTATCAGCGCGTTGATATCCTGAGCGTCGAAGCCAGGTGCCGACCTCGCAAGGAAGATTACGACCGTTACGCCTACCTGGTGAAGTTTTTCGCCGCCCGCGATTACGACGAGGCGCGTATCGCCGCTGACTGTCCTTTCCTGGTGCAGGATGTGTTGTTTAACGCCCTGCTCTGCCAGGGCAACCGCGACCTCGCGGCCATCGCGCGTATCCTGGGAGAAGACGCGCAGCAGTACGAGGACTGGGCCGAGCAAACCGCGCAGGCCATCAACCGCAAGCTCTGGCACGAAGAGAGCGGGATCTACCAGGACTTCGACATGGTGGCAGGCGAGCACATTCAGGCCTCCAGCGTTGCCAGCTTCGTGCCGCTCTACGCCGGCATTCCCGACGCAGAGCGCGCGCGACGCCTGTACAATCTGCTCAACTCGCCCGCCTTCTGTGCTCTCGACGAAGCCTGTTATGCTGTGCCAAGCTACGACAGGCGCTCGCCCGCTTTCTCACCAGACCGCTACTGGCGCGGACCCGTCTGGATCAACATCAACTGGATGCTCTATCACGGTCTGCGCCGCTACGGCCAGTTCGAGTACGCCGAGCGCATCTATCGGTCCATCTACGAACTCGTCCAGCAGCACGGCTTTTACGAATACTTCCATCCCCTGACCGGCGAAGGGCTGGGAACCTATCAATTTTCCTGGACCGCCGCGCTGCTGATCGACCTGCTGTCGTCAGCGCCTGGCAATCATTGAGGAGTGAAGCCGCTGCTCGTGTGACCAGAAACTACCTGCCACGAGAAAGAGAACCCGCTGAAGCTCTTCCACTCATACATCTGAGCACGAAAGCGCATCAGCGGGTTTGTGTATGGTCAGCAGCCTGCTCTACTGCCTCAATTGCTTTGCGCGGGCAGGGCTTTGCGGCGGTTCTCGAAGCGGGTGCGCAGTTGGCCGCAGGCGGCGGCGATGTCGTCGCCACGCTCGGCGCGCACAGTGTTGCTGACGCCGTGTTCGCTGAGAATGGAGCGGAAGGCGCGGATGGCGTCACCGGATGGCGGTTGATAGTCAGCGGAAGTTGCGTTGACCGGGATGCAATTGACATGCGCGAACTGGTGGAGCGGCGCGAGCAACTCGCCCAGGCGATGGGCGTATTCCGGCGTATCGTTGACCCCGGCCAGCAGGACATATTCAAATGTCACCTGGCGGCGCGTGGCGGCAATATAGTCCTGGCAGGCTGTCAGCAGTTCCTTGATGGGATACTTGTGGTTGACCGGCATGGTGCGGCTGCGCAGTTCGTCGGTTGGCGCGTGTAACGAGATCGCCAGGTTGATCTGGAGTTGCTCCTGGCTCAGGCGGCGAATGGCCGGCACCAGACCCACGGTCGAAACGGTCATATGGCGCGCGCCCAGGCGGAAGCCGTCGGGACTGTTGAGAATGCGCAGCGCTTGCAGCACATTCTCGTAGTTATGCAGCGGCTCACCCATGCCCATCATCACGATATTAGTAATGTGATCGATGGGCTTACTGCCCGGCAGTCCGCGCGCGGCCCACGGTTCGGCGCGCAACTCGCGGGCGAAATGGAGCACCTGCATGACAATCTCGCCGGAACTGAGATGGCGATCAAAGCCCATCTGTCCGGTCGCGCAAAACGTGCAGCCATACGCGCAGCCGGCCTGCGAGGAAACGCACACCGTCGCGCGTTCGCTGCTCTCGCCCAGAGGTGGGTAGAGCATCAGCACTGACTCAATCAGCTTGCCATCCGCCAGTTCCAGCAGAATCTTGCGCGTGCGGTCGTCCTTCGAGTGTAGTTCGCTGCGTACAACGGGCGAGCCGATGCAGGCCTCGGCCTCCAGGCGTTCGCGCAGAGCTTTGGGCAGATTGCTCATCTGCGCGAAATCCGTCGCCAGATGTTCAAAGAGCCAGCTATAGATCTGCTTCGCGCGGAAAGCCGCCTCGCCTCGCTCAACCAGCCACGCCCGCAACTGTTCCAGGCTCAGGCCCAGCAAATCCGTTTTGCCGCCGGTTGGCTGTCTATGTGGTTGTGAAGAAATGGAAGTCACAGACATGCCCGTATTATAGCACCTTTTACCACCCCTGGAAACGATATCAGGATCAGCAAATGAGTAGCCCCTTCTTATGCAGGCTGTTGCCAGTGAAGCAGTTCGTCCAGCAGGATTTCCATGCCCTCCTGAAATTGGGTGGTGTCGCCGCCGATGCCGACGCGGACGAAACGCTCATAGGCGGGACCGAAGACAGAGCCAGGCAGCAGGAGAATATGGCGCCGCAGCGCGAGGTGGCGGCAGAAAGGTTCGGCGGCAAAAGGAAGCTGGACAAAAGCCGTATAACCGGCCTCGGGACGCCGCCAGGTCGGGAGTCCCTGGAAGTGCTCGCCGGCCTGCGCGATGGTACTGGCCAGGATAGCGCGATTGGTGCGCGCGGCGGCCAGACGCGGCGCGAGCAGTTCATCTGCATGGCGCAGCACCAACTCGGCCAGAAATTCTCCTGGCGCGCTGGAGCACATCGTCGAGTAATCGCGGGCCGCGCTCAGACGCTCTAAGAGCTGATGATCGTGGCTGGCCAGCCAGCCCACGCGCAGGCCGCCCAGACCCCACGGCTTGGTCATATCTCCAATGCTGACCGCGTTCTCAACCACGTCGATAATGGAAGGCGTGGGCTGACCATCCAGGGCGATCAGGCGAAAAACCTCGTCATTGACCAGCAACGCGCCCGCGCGCCCGGCCAGACGCGCGATAGCCTGCATTTCCTCTGTCCCCAGCACCGAGCCAGTAGGATTATGAGGATGTACCAGATAAATAAGACGGGTTTTATCGTCAATCAGCCGGGCCAGACGCTCCAGATCAGGGTGCCAGTTGTCCTCCATGCGCAATGGGAGACGGCGAACTTCGAGGCCGAGCGCGTCAGATACCCCCGGCAGGTTTTCATAACCCGGTTCCTCGATGATGATATTGGCGCCGGGCTCCACCACCAGCCAGGCCAGCAAAAAGAGCGCTTCACTGGCGCCTGACACGATCTGCACATCCTCGGCCTGCAAGCCCCTGTATAAGGAAGAGATGCCCTGGCGCAGACTCGCGGCCCCAGGATTTTCAATATAACCCAGGCCAAGATCGAGATAGCGCCTGGTTGTCTCTGCGTCCTCCAGGGCCAGCACCTCCCGCGTCGTCGCATCGTAAGGACCGCTGGCGGTCAGATTGCGCATGTTCGGTACAAATTCAAACTCCGTGAACCAGCGTTCCAGGCGAAATGGAGGGAGGGCATGAGGCAACATGAGTCGTTCCTTTCTTTCTACTATCCGCGAAAGTTTTTCTCCAGCGTAATCTGTTTATCTGAACATATGATACAAGAAATCAGCGCTCTCCGCATCAGCCATTACACTCCTGTCTCTCTCCACTAGGCCAACCATATTCCTCTCTAAAGCAGGATATAGTAATTTGGTCCTATAAATGTGCTTAATAAGCCACAAAAAATAGCATTTTTGGAGAAGAGAGCGATTACGATATTAAAGAAATGGATAGGTTGTGACCTGGAGAAGGCGGGAGAGAGGGGCATTCTATTCAGGGAGGAGAAATTAGCTCCGGGTTTCCAGGAGAAAGCAAGAAGACGCATTTTTATGGGAAGACAATTCAAAACATTTGCCCCTGCCAGCGGGCAGGTGAGTGAGAACGAGTCGCGCCTGGACGAATCTATAGTCACGCAGGATACGCTTGAGATGAATAGCGCGCAAAAGGTCACACCTCTTTTGCGTTTGCCCACGAGGTCCGCGCTCCCACCGGCCTTGCCGGAAGGCGGCTTGCAAAGCGCGGAGCCGCCTGCTTTTTCCGCGCCGGTGCGCTCCCCGGAGTCGCAG
>DASZXF010000859.1:0-1890 GCA_035546055.1 Ktedonobacteraceae bacterium | reverse complement strand
GAAAAGATCCCTGTGAGTGCTCGGCTGGGCCTGTGGTCCAGGAGAAAGGAAAACCAGGAACGGTCAATGGCTATATCTGCCATCGCTTTTAGTATACACACCGGACAAAAACCTGTCAGTGCGACCGGTTGTCCATCATTTCTTGTACAGAAAACAACCAGACCGAGGAGTCGATCTGGTTGTTTTCTGTACCGGTGCGTTTTCAGGCGCGCCAGTGCTTGAGCAGGTCGAGTTCGCCCTGCTCAGTGCGATAGTTTGCTGGTAGAGTGCTGTCCAGCCCTTCGTTGCGCAGTTGCTCCCGCATTTCGGCATCGGATTTGCCCAGTTGCAGACCCAGCATCAGCAGTTCGATGCGCCGGTCATGGTGCAGCGGGGCGACATGGATCGGTGTATCGATCTGTGTGTCCCCCCTGAAATCGAGATCGGTTGACTGGCCGGGCGCAGTGTGGGACTGCACTGGTTGATGGTCATTCATCATTCACTCACTCACTCCATTCTGTGTTTATTGGTCTGAGTACATCTATCCAGACGGCCAGGCGAACGCTCAACACGCGCGCTGACCAGATCCAGGCTATTGATGATCCAGTTCTTCGAGAATCTTCGCGCGAAGAATGGTAAAGAAGTAGGGCATACGGTTGATTTTGCCATGGCGGTTCTTTTTGGTAATCTTGTGACTCTGGCTGGCCGCTGCGCGTGCTTGAGCCACCAGATCGAGCATGGTTTGCTCATCCAGGCCAGCATCGGCCATCAGGTTCGCTGCACGCTGCACGCTGCTCTTTTCCTGATCGTCGTTGAAGGTCAGCGCTGCGGCTTTGATGTGCAGGGCCAGCGTTTCGGGCGCTCGTACTTTCGTCCGCCCAGCCGCTTCCGCTGCCCGGCGGGCTGTCGCGCGTTGGGCCAGTATATCGGTCGTCTGAGCTGGCTTTGCAGGCTGTGCGGCGCGATGGTGGGGCGCGTGGCCTGGCTGGTAGGTGCGATGGATAGGCTCTGGTGATGGCGCTGGTTGCAGCGGCGGCGGGGCCGGCTGCTCGCAAGACAGGCGATAATCGAGTGCGCTGAAGAAGTAGGGAATCAGCTTCTCAAACACGCGGCCTGTCTTTGTTGGCTCGCGGTGTCGCTCCTCCGTTTGCCTCACCGATTGCTCGACGATGCTGGCGAAGTCGGGCCAGGCCAGATGGGAATGCTGATGAAAGCGCTTGCTCAGCCGCTTCACATTAGAACGCACCTGGCGCGGAGATGGCTCGCCGAACTCCTCAGAGATGATCTGTGCCGCTTCCTCCAGGACATTCGCTGGCTGGAAAGGTTCATCTGCTCGCGCTTCTTCCTCGGCCAGTTGAGCTGCCACTTCAGCGTCTTTCCAGGCCGCGATTTTGAGCAAGAGCGGTTCCAGGTCATAGGAGTTGGAAAGCTGGCTTTTGCCGGCGAAGCGCTCGCGTTTGACCAGCAGCCCCAGCGCGCATATCTCGGCGGTGAGCTGGTTGATGCGGCGTGGGCCGACCTTGCAACGTTTGGCCAGGGTACGTACAGAGGGAAAACATTCCTGGTCCACACGCCAGCGATAGGACAGGAGGATGAAAATCAGTAGGCGAGCAGTTGGACAAAGATTCAGGGTGCATAAGAAATCTTCCACCGCACGCGGCAGTTGGGTAAAGCCATCGGCGAGAATGATTGTGCCGTATTTTTCGAGCGAGAGCTCAAGCGTGGATGGGGCGCGTGGATCGCGCGTCTCGATCATCAGGTTATCCCTCCTTTTCCAGGATAACCGGTAGGGCCAAATATGCGCGTGAGCGCTTGACACACCTGGCGTGATCGAGTATACTGTCGCTCATAACGTTGTTGACCGTCGTTCTCGTTTCCGGCGAAAGTTGCGAGATCGGCGGTTTTCCCTTT
>DASZXF010000858.1:0-4163 GCA_035546055.1 Ktedonobacteraceae bacterium | reverse complement strand
CACACGCCTCTCCTATTCACGCTCCGCCTGGGTCGTCTCGCGCAATGCCACCAGTTCCTCGCCAGGCTGCCGGGCTTTGGCCAAGAGGCAATCTTGCTGGTCGGTGCGTTCCCGCACATTGGCCTGCAACGGTTCCAGTGTTGCGGTGACCGCCGACAGCCCCCTGTCCACTTCTCGCCCTTGCGCCTCTGATTCGGGGCGGGAGGCCAGGGCTTCGTGCAGAGCACGGATCTGCTGCTCCAACGCCGCCGTCGCTTCACGGGACGAGGCCTGGTGCTGTTCAATCTGCTGGCGCAGACGCTGAGCGTCTGTCTGTGCTGCCTGCGCTGCTTCCTCGGCACATGGCTGTGCTCGCTGGGCTTCAATCAGATCTTTGGCGCGTTGCACTGTGATCGTGTCGCCTGCCTCGGTGCGCACACGGGCCTCATCACGTGCCTCTGATGGGACGGAAGGGGCAGAAAGCAAGAGAAGAGCGGTTTGGGCAAAGCGAGAGAGGACCATGACGCTACGCTCTCCAAAGCGTTCATAGACGGCCATCAACTGAGAGGCATCCTGTTCGCTGATCCCGATTCTGGCGTTGACCCAGGCCTGAAAGCCTCCCGCTTTGAGAGCCTGGATCTCCTTGTGGGCTTCGACCAGTTCGCGGCCCATGTCCAGCGTGGCCTGTGCCACCATGGCATTGATCCGCTGAACCCGCTGCTCAAGCGCGTGTACGGTGTCCAGTGGCAGACCCACATACCACCGCTCTGGCTCCTGGTGGGACGGGCAGGGCTTTTCGCGCTCTTCGTGCGCTTCTCCAACCAGATGCAGATGTCGTTCATTCATAGAGTTTCTCCTCGTGGGAAAGCGTTGCACCTGGGAACGCGAGCAGATCACTCACGCCACCAGGCAACGCGGCCAATGGTTCCAGGGAATGCTCTGTTCAGGTGCTCCTTTCTCTTTGCTGGGCATGTTCAAGAGGACGCCGCACGAGATGGGCACGCAGGTGATTCATGTTAATGGGCTGGCGAAAGGCATGAAAGCGCTCCTCGAAGGTAACGAGAAAACAGCGGGTGGGGACCGCTTTGACCACGGTAGCAATCGTGACCACGCGCCCCCGGGTCCGGTTCTCGTTGGGCATCACTGACAGGCCATATTCTGGGGAGGGCAGATGCGGCAGATACACCTCCTCAAACCAGCGCTTCAAGCGGAGAAAGTCGAGCAGATAGATCACCAGTCCCACATCTTTGACCTCGAAGGCATACAAGAGCAAATCTGCTTTGCAGGTGCTCATCCAACCTGGGCTTTCCCGGCCCTTGTTGGTACAGGAATGGGTTTCCAGAAAAAAGGCGGTGTGAGCTTCTCCATGCTCTGGCCAGCGCACAACTTTCTCTTCGACGCCGTAGCTGACATGCACCCCCGTCTGAATGACAGTATCGGCGTGCAGCTCTCGCTGTACAATGTCTGAGAAGCCGCTTTTCGTCACATCGCCGATGCAGACAAATCGCGCATCATAGCAAAAATGTTTATAGAAGATGGTCAGCAGGTGGCGATACTGGTGAACGCCAAAGGCAAACTGGTGCTCAAAGGTGCGCTCACGCATCAGGTGTTCCTCCTGGATGGCTCCTGGTGTGGGACGATCATCGGGCGGGAGAAGTGGAAGCAGTCGCATGGCTCACGCTCCTTCCACGCGCCGTTGTCCGGCCCGGAAAAACGTCTCATCTTGTTCGATACTGATGCATTTGCGCCCCAGATCTTTGGCCACTTTGGCGACGGTCGCGGTGCCAGCAAAGCCATCAAAGACCAGATCGCCTCGGTTGCTACTGATTTGCAGCAGATGACGGATGAGCTGCTCTGGCTTCTGGGTGGGATGCAGCGTGCGTCCTTTGCCATCGACCAGGCGCTCGTTGCCGCCACAGATGGGCGTTTCAATGTGGTTGTGCATCTCCTCTTCTCCTTGCCAGTTGAAGGTATGGCCCCCCTGGCCTTTGGTAAAGAACAGCAGGTATTCGACGCTGCTGTTAAAGTTGGTTTTGACCACCTGGGGCGCCGGATTCGTTTTGTGCCAGACAAGGGTGGCTTTGACATGCAACCCTGCCTCCTCTAGCGCGGTGCGCAGATGAGAGAGTGAGCGATCAGCGGCAAACACGTAGCCGCTGCCCTCTGGCCGCAGCAAGCGCGCCCATTCCTGGGCCCACCGGGCCATCAGCGTCAAAAAGGCGTCATCGGCATGCTTGTCCCAGGAGCCGAAGTCCTGGGAGATGGGATCACGCCCCTCCAGCACAAAGGTTTCCTCTTGCCCCAGGTTATACGGTGGATCGGTCAGGATCAGGTCGATACATCCATTGGTGAACGGCTGCGATGCTTCCGGGAAACTTCCGTGGATCAGATGAATCCGGTGCTGCTGTTCCCACTCCTCCCGCAAGGAGACGATGAGTTTGTGCAATTTGGGGCGCTCCGGGTGTTTCCAATCGGCGTCATAAGCCCCAGAGGCGATGGCATCGAGCAAATGCGCCGTCAGGTCTTCCCCTAACGCCTTGATCTGGGGGAGGGCATAGGCTTCCATGGCATTGCGCGCCTGGTAGGCTCTGGCCAGGTCAGTAAACCGGCCTTTGCGGATCTGCCCATTGGCCAGCGCCTGCACCAGTTCCAGTTGTTGATCGGCTCGCAGATCCAGGATGTCGCGCAGCAGAAATTCGGTAAATGCTACGGGCGTAGCACTGGCTGCTCCGTCGAGATCCCCTGCCAGCGCAACGGCTTGCTCAAAAGTCGTAGCAATGCACTCCCAGGCCTCGGGGTTCGTCCGCGCGATTTTGGACAACGACGCATATTGGGAGACTTTGCCCCGGCTCCAGTGCAGCATCTCCGCGATCTGCTGCTGAGTATACTGCGCAGACCGTGCCCAGATAAATTCCGCATAGGTCACCAGGGTCGAGGGCA
Source organism: Ktedonobacteraceae bacterium (assembly GCA_035546055.1). Lineage (GTDB taxonomy): Bacteria > Chloroflexota > Ktedonobacteria > Ktedonobacterales > Ktedonobacteraceae > Paraktedonobacter. Next base: position 1,244 of record DASZXF010000858.1, on the reverse strand, counting down.
CCAGCGTTTCGGTGGCCATGTTGGATTGAAATGCGAGTTCGTAACACTCCTGCTCAGATAAGCCCCGTTTGACGAGACAGGGAAGCTGCTCAAGCCCGACCTCGCGGGCCGCGCGCAGGCGATGGCGCCCATCAATGAGTAAAAAGGTACCATCCTCACATGCCAGGACCAGTAAGGGAAAATGGTCCAGAAAACCAGAGCGTCGCATCGAAGCGGTCAGGTGAGCGATGCCAGCAGGGTGCAACCGTCGGGTGACCAACGACTCACGAATGCACGCTGGTGGAAGCGAACAGAGGACGGGAGAAACCGACTCTGGTTCTACTGCCATCTGCGGCCTCCTGTCCCGCTCAGGAGAAACGGACGAGCATGAGCAACCATCAGCAAGAGGCTCCAGAGACTACCGCCCTGGATGCTTCCCTCGTGCGCAGCAGAAGGATTCATCGGCTGACCTCCCATCGGTTGATGTGTGCGTCCTTGAACATGGACGCGACCGGGACATTTTCGAGGGCCGTGAGGAGATACCCTCGATTGCGCAGCGAGACGATGGTGAGGCCAAACGCCCGCATGGGGGGAAGCAGGGACCAGATGGCGCGACGAATGGGACGCAGCCCCACCTGGGGGTTCCAGGAGCCCATTGGCTCAGCGCCCGTGGGATATAAGCCCCGAAACAACTGCTCAAACGAACAACTCTGGGGGTAGGCGTGCAAGAGCACGGACAAAACGCGGACGCCCGAAGGGGTCAAATGGCAGGACAGCAGTACAGGCGCTGGAGGCTCGTCACGCCAGAGAAACGCGATTCCTCCGTGGGGGTCCAGCCACATCCGTGTGGTACTGGGGAACATTCCTGGCAAGGAAAACACCTGCGCAGCCGTAGAGGGCGCAGGAGAAAAATCAAGCGTAAGAGCAGCATTCACGGGCAACAACTCCTTTCACCATCAGCGAGATCACATGGCAACGGATCGTAGGCATGAGCAACCTATCCGCGCGTTCCTCCATAGTATGCAGGAAAGCCAGCAAAAACACCACTACAGTTGCGAATCATTCGCAACTGGAAGATGTGTAGGGCGCAAAAATGGAAAGGTGAGAACAGGCAAAAAAGACGAGAAAAATGGCCGGCACTGTCGCTATCTGACCAATATGCTCGCTCCTCATCTCTTGCCGCTTGCGGACATCGTATTCCTCTATGCTCGCAGATGGGATATCAAACTGGCTTTCCGCGCGATCAAAGCTCATCTCAACCTGCA
>DASZXF010000857.1:0-2978 GCA_035546055.1 Ktedonobacteraceae bacterium | reverse complement strand
AGACATGATCCTCAATCGTCAAACTGACCGCCGGCACACGCGTCAGACTATCCACAGCGGCCACCAGAGAAGAAGCGAGCACACGAACCATAGAGGGAGTTCCTTTCATCGCAGAAGGGTACAGAGGAGAAAAACGCAGATCTTCAGAGGAAGGCAGCCCTGCCCGGCGCCAAGTATAGGGGAAAAGGGCAAAAGAATCAAGCATAGCACACCCGGCACGTGGGCATCATCTTTTTGCGTGGCAGACGCTAATACGTTTTACATTTGCAGTGGCGGAAAAGCGAGCAGGCGACAGGCACGCGTGAGCCTTGCCCTCCGTGTGCCTGTCGCTCCGCACAGATCGATTTTTTGCCTTCACCTCCGGGGGATGACTTCCGCCAGCGACTTATTGGGCCGGAGCGCTGGCGGTCTGGGCAATGCCGAGGCCTCTGGCCACGCGTTCGCCCAGGTCGCTGTCCACCTGGCGCCAGAGATTGACCGCGCGCTCCTGAACGGGACGCTCGACGCCCTGGCTCATGTGGCTGACGATGTTGCTGACCAGGTGATCGCGATCCGTCTGCGAGAGCACACGGCGGTAGAGTTCGCCGGGCTGGACAAAATCGTTGTCCTGGGCGTGCGCCTCGTAAGCGCTGCGCATAATCTCCCCGCTCGCGTACCAGCCGGGATCGGCGTAGTTCGCAGGATCAGCGCGCGGTCCGCCGTAGCTGTTCGGCGCGTAAGTTGGCTGGTTTCCGTTATGCCGATAGGTCATAGCCCCATCCTTGCTGTAAGTATGGACCTCGACTCTGGGCTGATTGACTGGTAATTGCAGGTAGTTGACGCCAATGCGATGCCGGTGCGTGTCGGGATAGCTGAAGAGACGGCCCAGCAGCATTTTATCCGGGCTGGGACCAATGCCGGGTACCATATTGGCCGGCTCAAAGGCCGCCTGCTCGATCTGGGCAAAGAAGTTCTCTGGATTGTGGTCGAGCACCATGCGCCCGATGGTGATCGGCGGATAGTCCCCATGCGGCCAGACTTTGGTCAGGTCGAACGGATTGAAACGGTAATGAGCTGCGTCATTAAAGGGCATAATCTGCATTTCCAGACGCCAGGCGGGGAAATTCTTCTGTTCAATGCTCTCGCGCAGATCGCGGCGGTGATAGTCAGGATCTTCCGCCACCATGGCTCTGGCTTCCGCCTCGGTAAAGTTCTGCGCGCCCTGCTCGCTCTTGAAATGATATTTGACCCAGAAGCGTTCGCCAGCCGCGTTGATCCACATGTAGGTATGGCTGCTATAGCCGTTCATATGACGGTAGGTGCGGGGAGTGCCACGGTCACTCATCAGGATCGTCACCTGATGCAGCGACTCCGGGGAGAGCGACCAGAAATCCCACATAGCGTTATGGCTATGGAGATCGGTATCAGGCATACGTTTTTGCGAATGGATAAAGTCCTGAAACTTCGAGGGATCGCGCACGAAAAAGACCGGCGTGTTGTTGCCAACCATATCATAGTTACCCTCTTCGGTGTAGAACTTGAGGGCGAAACCACGCGGATCACGCACCGTATCAGCCGAGCCGAGTTCACCCGCCACCGTCGAGAAGCGCGCCAGCATGGGCGTGCGCTTGCCCACCTGATTGAGAAAGGCGGCCTTTGTCCACTGCGTCACGTCCGCCGTTACCTCGAAATAGCCAAACGCGCCGCTGCCCTTGGCGTGAACCACGCGTTCGGGCACACGCTCCCGGTTGAAATGGGCCATCTTCTGGATCAGATAGTGATCCTGGAGCAAAAGCGGGCCGCCCGGGCCTATCGAAAGCGAGTATTCATCACTGGGCGCGGGTATGCCCGCGTCTGTCGTCGTTATTGGCGGTCGTTGATCACTCATGTGAAATTTTTCCTTCCTGACTTGTTAACATCACTATCTACCAGACCGTACCGCAACAGGGCCACATCCAGTCCGCTCTCCGTCCATCCAACGCTTGAACGACGACAGGCCAGCGTTCCCCGGTCGGTACAGATTTTCACCACTACATCCGTATAGTATACCCGGACTCCTGCATAAGCAAGCTGAACCAGTAAAAGCTGTACATTTGCATATACTTCTGTTTTCTGGGATTACTATAGTGAGAGATGAATTGCGGTATTTCATCTATGGCTGCAAGCTCAAAGGCGGATCTGAGGACGCCGGGCTGGCCGAGGCTCGATGAAAGACCGCATTCACCATTGAGCATATGGGTTCGATGAATGTATGAAAGAAGGATACCTATGTCTAAGATGAGAAAAGCCGGCCTGGCCATCATTATGAGCCTGGTTCTCAGCCTGACCTTGCTGGTTTCAGGCGTCTGCGCGCAGGGCATCAGCAGCACGCAGGAAACGGCCAGCGCGAACCAGCACACGACCACCCAGGTCACCAGTCATCAGTCTGCCAATCAGTCGTTGCTGCGCGTATCCAATCCCCCCGCGAACAAGTTTGGCAACAACAACAAGAAGAGCAACGTGCGGCAGCGTGTGCGCTGTTACTGGACATTGCGAGGCCGGGGCCGCTATCGCAGATGGGTGCGCGTTTGCACCAGGTGGTAAAAACTGACTGAGGGGAAGGAAACAGGCCGAACCCGGTCTGCCCGTTTCCTTCCTCTGCGTCGCGCGCTGGCGGAACACTCCTGTTCTAGCGATGAGGTTGCGCCAGCGGTTGCAGGGCTTGAGGAGAGAGGGATTGCAGACATTGCTTGAGCAGCAGTAGATTGGTCAGCGGACCCACGCCCCCGGGCACGGGGGTGAGCGCACCGGCCACGAGCTGTACGGAGGCAAAATCAACATCGCCCACGATACCGCCGCTGCCATCGGGATTCTCATTGATGCCCACATCAATTACCGTCGCGCCCGGCCTGACCATTTCGCCTGTCACCATGCGCGCGCGTCCAGCGGCGGCGATCAGCACATCGGCCTGGCGGGTGATTTGCGCGAGGTCGCGAGTACGCGAGTGGCAGATAGTCACA
>DASZXF010000856.1:0-10412 GCA_035546055.1 Ktedonobacteraceae bacterium | reverse complement strand
GAGGGCACGCATTGCCCTCATGCCGGCTCTCCCTGTCTCCTCTCCCACATCGCTTCCTCTGCCCCACTGTTGCCTGCAAAGGCAAGCTCTTTTGCACCCTCTGTTTTCAGGATCCTCCAACGGCCTCCTCTGCCACTTCTGGCCGGAGCGGTCATGATTCATCTCCATAGAGCTTTCAGGATCCTCCAACAGATCGCCTCCTCTGCCACAAAAAAACGCTGAAAGATGATGACGAGAATTATGTCAACTTTCATCATCGGTTTGGTCCCGCCAGTCACATTGAAGATGAGGGAAGAGGAAGGTGCCAGTCCCAATGCTTCAAGCTTTGCTTGCAGGGCAACAGTTATGTCGGGAACGCTGTAAGGATCTACAGATAGCTCATGTATTTTTGCCTGTTTTTGTAAAGCGCTTTGCAAGTGCTGACAATAGGGGAGCGTCTTCGTTGTGTAGACAAAAAGGATCTCCTCAGGACGATAATGATACACAGGGAACAGATTGGGCAGCGGCTGTTCACCTACCAGGGCAATCATTGTAACCATGCCGGGTTCACTCCTCTTTTGCTAGTAGTTCATTCAGAGCTTCACTTCTCTTCGGCACGACTTGCCAACCATCAATCATGACTCTGCTTGAGCTAAAAATGTCTGCAATTCCTGGTACCACGTTCGCTGCGAGGCCCATTTTTCAGCGTGGGCTTCTGCTATTCTGCCTATAATGGCCCGGGCTACTACTCTGCGAGCGTTTGCTGCTTCCATCTGTTTCCACTTTTGATAATAGCCATGCATTTCGCCAGGTATGTTTTTTACCCTGGAGATTTCGCCAACCAGATTTTCAGCGGCCCTCATTTCAGGAGAACTGGTCTTTGTTGCTGACCTGACTATCTCCATCCTGCCATAGCCGCTGGAGGTTTTGGCGCCGATGCCGAGCATGAGGAGGGCTTCTTCAAGGATGGTGAAGAGGCTGGCGATCCAGGCATCGCGGTTTTTCAGGTCGGGCGCGGCGAGGGCGATGAGATATGAACCGGTGGCGGTGAGAAAAGGAACGGGATTGGGGCTATCCCAGTCGGCGGGCGCCTCGCGTTTCCCGTTTTTCTTTTGATAGTAGTCAGGGTGGTGGACGGTGAGAACATCGGCGCGCAGGGGATGCCCTTTGTCCGGGGCGGAATTGGGAATATAGAGCGCATCGTAGAAGGTGAGATAACCGGCGCTGTCGGTGGTACCGAAGGCGGTTGTGTAAGCTACGCCGCCGGGTTGCCACGCGAGACCGGCGACGAGGCGCGCGTAGCTGGCGGCCAGTCCTTTGAGGGCGCTGCCGGGAATGTAGGGCACGCCATAGGTGTGATGCAGCGTGACGGAGGTTTCCAGGACGCTTTCGTTCCCCAGGCCAACGACCATACGCCCCCTGACTCGCGAGGGGAAGGTTATCGCGCCTGCCGCTTGCAGGTCACTTTCCCAGCGTTTATAGAAGTGCTCGTAGATGTCGGGTACGGCCAGGCTGGCTACCTCGTTGACCAGGCGTTGCTGCGGACTCCGCCCGGTGTCGTCCTGGCCGCCGGCCTTGTAGCGTTTCAGGTCGGTGATGTATTTGTCCAGCCAGAGGCCGGCGTGAATATCCTTGTTCGCTGACAGAAGTATTTCGCTGGCCTGTTGCTGCACGCCTGGCGCGGGTGTGAGCGTCAGCGGTTTGAGCGCCGCGCGCCTGCTACTGCTGGTTGCTGTCATTGTCGTTTGCTCCTGGATTGTCTGAACCGTTGTCCTGCCCCTGCTCTACGCCGAGAATGGATTGAGCATAGCGCTTGTACCACAAGAGGGCGGCGAGAACTTGCCTGGTGAGATAGATGTACTCCTGCAAGCTCCCCGCAGGATCGTTCGGGACTCCTCGGGCGCGCGTGAGTAATGTTTCCCCGGTAGCATCATCCCCTAGCACAGTCTTACTGAGATCCTCAAGGAGAAGCTCTGGACCTGCTGGTTTTTCCTTTGTCCCTCTGTGGCGCGCATCAATAAAGGCGAGCGCTTGCATCAGGCCCGAGGTATGAATCAGGATGGGCAATTTATGGGCCATCGAGCCATAACTGTTCGCCGTGGCGGGGTCCATTTCCGCGATGGTTTTCACCTGATCGAAGATTTTACAGGCGTATTGCTGATCTCGTGTTTGCATGACTCACCTGGCTCCCTCAACGACACGCACCCGGCACTGGCCGCGCCCGACGGTAGATTTTCCTCCCAGTTGGAGATGCTTATTGGCAATGTGCCAGAATGCCGCGCCGAGTTCTTCAGCATTCAATTCCTCCTGCCCGCTCCGCCTGCCGTTGTCCGCCGGGGAACGCGGCGTGGTCAGTCCCAGCCCGCTCAGGATCGTCTCCGCCGGCAAGGCCTCTTCATACCACAGGGCGCCCTGGCTGACGGTTTTACTGCTCTCTTCCAGGCGGATACGCGCCACGATCTCGGTGGCGGTTTCCAGGAGGAAGCTCAGGATATCATCGTGAACCAGGCAGAAGCGTCCACGCAACATCTGTTGCCATTCATCCTCACCGGCAAAGATCTGCTCACCTAACCACTGCGCCCAGGCGCTGGCCCTGGGATCCTGGCTGGCTACCAGGTTCAGATCTTCCAGGTAGATTTGCTTTTCGTGCGCGCACAACTTGCATGAAAGCTCTTCTGCCTCCTCTATCACCAGGGCGCTCTTCGTATCATCAACGGCAGGTACAAGCAGTTCCCCTGCCTGGATCAGCTTGAGATCGAGCAGATCGCGTCTCAGGCGCAGCAAGATATACGGCGAAGTCACCCAGGCAAAGGTGCCGGCCAGGCTGCGCACTGGCAAAAGAAGCAGGCGTTGATCTGAAAACTGAATGGTGCCGGCGCTCGTATTTGCCACATCCACCTGCTCGCTGCCAAAAATCTGTTCGCGCTGGATGCTTTTCTTACTGCCGTCACGCAAAGATGCCTCAAACATTGGAGGGCAGGCTGTCCTCAGTGCTCCTTTGAGTGAAGAACCGGGCAAATATGGGAGTCCGGTGGCCTTCTCGCGCGCCACAGGCAAGTCGATAATCCCGCTCCCCTGGCCCGTTCCCGCGTGCAGGGCCGAAAGCGCGTGAATGATTGTCAGATATGAACTCATGGTTATTCCTCCTCGTGAAAGAATGCGTTCTTATTACTTGAGAAAATCCAAAAAGGCTTGAAGCACATTCGGTTGTCCCTGCACAGGAAAAGTTTTTGCTTCGTCCGCCGTTAAGCGTGTTTGAGCCAGATTGACCTCATATGATGATAAGCGCGCGTTTGTTGGCTTCAAAAGCATTTTTGCCGGAAGCTGAGAACCCTGCAAAACGCACGCCATACTCAAAGCCCGTCCTTCCTGGCAAATCAGCGGTCTGAGAATGAGGGGGCTTGCCCAACGTTCTTGCCCTTCTACGTCTGCACCTTGCAGTATCATCTCAGGGGGATCGGCGTTGTGATCCAGAGGATGCTTTTTATCCTCATCTTTGAAATGGAAGACTATCGGCAAACCAAACACCGCGCGGGGAAATTTTTGAGGATGTCCCAACCGGTTTAATTTGCGATATGGCTTCTGTAATCGATAGCCAGTAATTTCTCGAATAGCTTCAGCTTCAGGCCATTTGCTCCGCCTCTCACGTCCATGAGGAGCCTGCCTAAATTCCTGAAGCTTATCGATGATATTTTTCCAGGCAACTATAGGCGCACAGGACAAATCAATGATATGAACAGGCATATCCAAGGTCAGATGTGGCACATTTTCTGGATAATCGCTCTTTTTTATCCACCGCTTTAATTCCCCTTCAAGCCACGCTCTAGCTTCTTTCTCATGCGCATGTGGTAAATTTATGCCTTCTTTTTTTCCATCAATTGCATCCAGGGAAATCACACCAAAGCCTCTGCGCGTGCGCGCCCCTACGCCGCCAAACGTCTCCCAGGCCCAGAGAGCCGCCTGAACATCGTCGAAGAATTGTTCCACGAAGGTGATTTCCAGGGTGAAAACGATGTCTTTCCGCAGATCGTTCACCAGCGTTTGCTCACGCTCTTTCCTCAATTGTTCTTCTGGAGGACGAAGCGGAAAGGCGGCATATTCAGGAATATCTTTGTGTGTTCTCAGGCGCGGCTTTCCTTCCTTAATATAAGGCTCAAAGGGCTTGAGTGTTTGCCCTTTATCCTGTATGGTTACGCTGATCTGTACCACCCCATTCCACTTTCGCTCTTTGCTCTCATCAGCCTCGTTGCCGTTGTTATCCGCCTGATGGTGATTTTTCGCGTCGCTGGCCGCGCCCCAGATCTCGCTCTCGTGCTTGTACATGACTTCGAGATCGCTGCCCCATTGCCAGCCGCGTATGGCGCGCCACCAGAAGCGGAGCTGGCCGCGAATTTCACTGCCGCGAATGAGGGTCTGTTCAAGCGAATCGTTGGCTCCTGCCTCTACGCCGCCGCCGAAAAGAGGGGTGAGCAGGCGGTAGCGGCGAGTCTGGACGATGACGGGCGTGCCGCCGATTGCGCGTTCGGGCGGCTGAGTGCTCCATTTTCTGACCTCTGGCGGATCTGGGGGTTGGTTTCTACCCATGGCTTTCCCTTTCTTAAAGAACAATCTCTTCTAACTGACCAGACCAGATGCCGGGCACCGCGAGTCCAAAACCATCAAAGCGATCCTGCTCCTCTTCGCTGACGCAGGACATCCAGGTTCGTTCGATCCAGGCAGGAATATTGGCACGAGGTCCGAGCAGATCGAGAAAGAAGACGCTGCCTGCTGGCATCAGGCGCCTGGTGGCTTTACGCCGGTTGTCCTCCATGTCCCAGCCGGAGATGACCTGTGGACGCTGCACCAGAACCGCTCGCAGACGGGGCTTGATTCCCTCGTACTCCAGCGACGAGAGGTTCGGGCGATATCCTCCGGCAAAAAAGGCCGGGGTGAGCAGGATCAGGCGGCAGGAGGCGGCGCGTTCCGGGTCGCCGCTCGCGGACATGGAAACCGACATGATCTGTTCGGCCAGTCTGTCAGGCGGCGGCGGACAGGTCAGCCCATCTTTTTGCCAGTGAACCAGGCGGCGTTCCGCTCCCAGACAGCCCGGCCCCGACTGCATGGCACTGGCCGGCATATCCTTCGGTAAAGCGACATCCAGCCAGAGGGCCAGCCGGTGAGCTTGCTTGAGATCCCCGTTTTCAGTTCTAACGGTGAATTCCAGGCCGCGCGTCTCAAACAGGTCACCCTCCCGGGCCACCATCATGCCACGCTCAAGGGCGACGTGGATACGCTGCTCCTGCGGCAAGGGCAAAATCCCCCGCTCAGACGCCGACCAATCGCGACAAACGTGCTCAGGCTCTAAAAGCCACTGCATAAACGTCTCCCACGTCCAGAAGGCGGGCTGTTTGTCTGCCGGCTTGGTGGATACAGGCCTGGGCAGGCCTACCAGGGCAAGCCCTTCCGCGAACTGCTCCTGCTGCTTTTCTCCGCATGGTTGGACATACACGTCAGGCGGCGCTTGCAGTGGCACCAGTTGCAAACATTTCTTCTCTCCAGACAAGAATGCATCACCCGGCGCGGGTGCCAGCAGTTGCCAGGTCTGCGACGTAGCATCCATACGCGCCAGCAACGGACCGCGCACCTGAATCTTTTTCAATGCTTGCAACTGATCGCCAGTAGCTCTGAAGGTGCCATCTTCGTCCGAGCCAGCCCGGTTGCGCGTTGCCCCGGTCGTCGTCGCGGGAAAAGGGAAGGGCAGCGAAGCCGCCAGAACGCCCGGCTGGCGACCAAAGGGGCGCCCATCTCGCACAATTAATGGCTCGTATGGCTCAATAATCCAGCCTGTCATTACGCTTCAACTCCTTCGCTCTTGCCCATGGCCAGATTGCGCGCCTGGGCAAAGAGCCTGGCCACAACCAGTTCATTCGCCAGTTGCCCTATATTGGTTGGATTGAGCGGCTCGCACCGGGCAAGTATCGCTCTCAGTTCGCTCACAGCTTCTAACTCTTCCTTAGACCTGGCCTGCGCTTCCTTCTCATGAAGCATCTGCTGTATCTCCGCATCTTCTTTAGCCAGTTCGTCAGCCTTGAAAATCATGCGCTTCAACAGGTATAGATAGACAGCCTTGCTAACCGGGTCGGTCCCCGCCAGTTTGCGTTGAAAGACACGCAGAGCCGCGAAGCGGGCATAGGCAGGGGAAAGCTCCTGTTCGGCGCTCTGCTCGCGCCCTGCTTCCAGGCGGACGGCCAGTTCTCTCAGTTCATAAGCCATACCAGACGGGATGATATCTTTTTGATAGAGTTCGATATGCCGCTCCAGGCGCGTATCGAGCACGTCCCACTGCCCTTTGACAAGGCAGGGCGGTCCACCACGCTTCTGCACGATGATGGCCAGCGCGTTTTTGCCAGGAATCTGCTTTGCCTGATGTTCAGCTCGCCGCGCGATCTCCAGCGCGTCCCCCAGAGGATGAAGATGGTGAACGATAGCCAGCCCTACGGAAAGCGTGGGTGACTTTTTATCCTCGTTATGAAATTCATCAAGCGTTTCTCTAAAGCTGCTGGCCAGCAGACTGGCGCACTGAATGGCGGTGTGCAGCGGTAGCAGAGCCAGCACGTCATCGCCCCCGGTATAGATCGGCACGCCATCGGAGCCAGGAAGCATCTCTTCTTCGCTGGTGGTACGCTCGCCTGCCGGGCTGGCGGGTTCGACGATACGCTCCGCCTTCCTGGCAAACGTTGCCAGCGCTTCTGAGAATGTTTGATGCCGCTCCATAGCCTCCCTGGCATTCTCCCCCTTTGCCAGATGGTCAATCACCTTCCCCATTGAGTCGCCGTCCGCGACGAGCAGGGCATAGTAAGGAGAAGGACGCAGGTGGATCTCGCGAAAAAAATCGTCAAGAATCTGTGTCATCTCTTGCAAACCCTGGCGGGCCGCGCGCAAAGCCTGGGTATCGCCGATCACATCCGGGAAGCGTTCGGGGAAGAGGAGAGCGCCATCGTACTCGTCCAGGGAGAAGATCTCTTGCCAGTAGTTTTGTCTTCGATAATAGCGGGGCAAAACATCCGGGGTAAAAGCAATGCCTTGCAGGTCCGATTGGGTTTTGCAGATTGACAGATACGCTTCTTTCCAGGTCTCCGCCCGACTGCGCAGGGACGCACCTCCAGCATTCAGCGCGCGTAAAAAAGGCAGGGCGGCGATGTGCGAAGTGCTGGGAAAACTCTGCTCAGTCCTCTCCTGATACGCAGACGCGGAGTCCGCCGGCGTCCTCTCCCCCTTGCCGGGAAAAAACAGCGAGCCGCGCCGCTTGAGCAGGTCTACGCCCGAAAGCTTTTCGTGCGGTCCCGCGCCAAAACGCTCCCGCAGTGACCTCACCCTCTGGTTGTACTCATGCTTCAAGCGTTCGCGCTGATCGCCAGACGCTCTTTCTACCCTGCTCCAACTGATTGGATAGATCCGCTCAGGAATCACACTCTCCAACGCGCCATCAAGCGACGACTTGGGAGCATCGCTGCCCCAGTTCACCGGGGCGAAGTCGCGCGTGTTCTTGCGCGCGGCCATCACGGTTTCCAGCAGGCGGCGCGCCTTATCATACTCCCCATCCTGGACATCGAATTTCACCGCTGCCCAGGTATACTCCACCAGGTCAAGCACCTGCAACTCTGCTTTTTGCTTCTCTCTGCTCCAGAGCAACTCAAGCTCCTCACTCCAGAGCAACTCAGGCTCCTTAGACGCAGGTTTCTCAATGGAATCACAAACGTCACTCCAGAACTCCTTAACCCTGGCACCCACGGCCTCGTGTATTTTCTCCGCCAGAGCGCCAGGAGCGCCAGAGACGTAGGCCAGAATCTTATTGGGCGTATCCCGGGCATCCCACTTGACCGGGAAAATCATCTCTGCTGACGGTTCTTCCCGGATAAGAGCCTGCACAGCAGCTCTGGCAAGTTCGCTCAAGAAAGCTGAGCCAAATGCCAGATCACGAGTGCGCCGGGCGCTCTTGATAAAGCCCTGTACAGGGCCAAGATTGACCTGGAATAGATAGGACATGGCGGTATCATCCTGACCTTTCTCATTACGCTTCTCTCAGAACAAGGGGAGCATACCATCGCGGGCGGCAGAATACATCACCGGAGTCGGGGAATTTTTTCACCGTTTCCGGTGATGTATGTGCCGGATTTTTACGCTATAATTCAGCCGGTTTCGCGAAAATAGGTAGAAAATTTGAGATAGAGAAAGTGAAAACCGATTTTCTCTTTCTCAGGCAGGCACCAGATTGACCGGGCCAGGGGAAGCAGCGCTTTAATATGGCTGTACACCGTCTCTCTCGATAGATGGTGTTGCGCGGCTATATCGCGGGGCGTCAGGCCGTTACTGATGCAGCGCAGAATATGTTGTTGTGCTTTTGTGGCCTGATGGAGCATTTCTGCGCACCTGGCCCGCTCCTGGCTGCTCACTATGGCCGTCTGCATACGCTGGGTTTCCTGCGCCGAACCGTCAGTCGCGGAGAGCGACGGAAAGTAGGCTCCCCAGGGAACAAAGGGAACTTCGATGAGTTCGACGCCGGCCTCCGGCGGAACATGCATCTTTGCTCCTTCCTGGATCTGCGCAAGCACATCGGGAGGTGTGTAAATATGCCAGATATGGTCGGATTGGTCGAGGTGTAACAGCGCCGCCGAGACCGCCATCAACGAAATGATGCGCCGTCCACCACTGGCCGAGAGATGAATCTGTCGTTGCTGCTGTTTTAACTGGCGCAGCAAATGATGAATAGCATCCCGCGTAGCCTGCGCGTCTGGCGTGTCAGTGACATCGGCTAAAGGACGCTTGTTGTGGCTCAACGGATGCAATTGCAGGTGACACTGGTAGATCTGGTGATCGCACGTGTAGCGATCATGCGCGAATTCCGCGCGCAGACAATGCAGCGTATGCTGGATACGCGCATCGCTCGTCGACGGATGCAACACGATCACCTCGCTCACCTGTATACCCTGGCGCAAAAGCAGATCAAGGGTCAGGGTGACAATCTGGGGCTGGCCTCCCACAGAGGCGACCAGCGTTTGACGATAAGCAGGCATAAGAGATAGCCTCAATTTCCAGCTAGCAAAGAGGAGCAGGAGATACACTATGGAAAAGCAAAACATCACGCAGCCAGCCGTGCTCATTGGCGGTCCGCCGCACGCCGGCAAATCTGTTCTGACCTACAGTCTGACGCGCGCCCTGCGTCAGTACGGGATCTCCCATTACGTCATGCGCGCCTGTCCCGATGGCGAAGGACACTGGTCACAGGAGACTCCGCAGCAGGTCACCGCCATCCTCCGCCGCAAAGGTGAATTTAGCGATATCTATGTTGAGCGCGTGTGCCGCGATATCGAACATCGCCAGCTGCCTTTCCTGGTTGATGTCGGTGGACTGCCCCAAGGTGAGCAATTCCAGATCTTTCAGCGCTGTACGCACGCGGTCCTCCTCCGCCATCGCAGTCCGGCTGCCATCGACTGGCCCGCGCTGGTCGCTGACTATCGCCTGGAACTGCTGGCGGATTATATCTCCGAACTGGAAGGCATTCCTTTATTAAAGGAGCGGAGTCCCGTCCTGCGTGGTCAGATCACGGGCTTGCAGCGCGGGAGTACCGTGCAGGGAGAACCCTTTGAGAGCCTCGTCACGCGGCTCATTGATCTCTTCGCGCCAGCCACCGGCAGCCTGAGCGCGGATCACCAGGCCAAAGCGCCCACCCCTCTCGTGCTGAATCTGCCTCAGATACTCAGTCAACTCGCGCCTGGCACCATCGACTGGATCCCCGCAATGGTGCCTCACCTGCTAGAATTGACGCCATCCCACGCGCCCATCTCCGCGTATGGTCGCGCTCCACACTGGTAGAATGCCGCCCTGCTGCTCCACGCCAGCGCGCCATTCTACCAGTTCGACGTGCGCCTGGGCTGGGTCAAACCGCTCGCGCTGCGGCCCGGGAGGAGCGCGCATCCAGAGATCGGCTTCGAGGTAGAAGAGCGCGCGGATCAAAGCATCCTCCACTGCCATTTGCACAACCAGAACCTCGACTATGATCAGCTCGATGGATTACATGTGCCCTCCCTCCCTGAGAACAAAGGAATCATCCTCGATGGCAAGCTCCCCCTCTGGCTCTTCACCTCCCTGGCTGCCTTCTATCAGCAGTTTGGCCCGCCCTGGATCGCCAGCTTCCATCCGCCACTCCAGGGAGCCGTCGTCATCTTCTCACGTAGCGCCCGCCATGCTCCCGGTGATCTTCTTCCCATCACCTTCGCCCGCCGCCCCTGATGAGTAAGTATAGCACAGGTTTATATTAACTGGAGAAAATATAGGCAATAGATACTATATCTCACTCTTTCTTGTATAACATTTTCTATTAAAATCAGGGCCAGCCGCCTCAACACCAGCTTGCCCGCCCTCACCCCGGCGCCTGAGAGAAAAATGCGCAAAAA
>DASZXF010000855.1:0-10583 GCA_035546055.1 Ktedonobacteraceae bacterium | reverse complement strand
GCCACCTCCTCCAACCCCTGCGAAGCGCCGCAGGCGCTGAGGAGTCAACTACGACCTTCCCAACGGGATCAAAAAGGGGGATGGGGGAACGCGCCCTGGCGGCGCTGGAAAAAGTGGGGCAAGGGGCGGATAGGCAGAGATGTAGCTGGTCATGCAGATGTTGTTCTCTCTCAGAGAATCGGGTATACTAAAACCCGAAAATTTGTGCTTTTTGGATGTGCCATTGGACATTGGAGGATCAAATTACGTGAAAATCATTTGTAAACAGCAAGATTTGAATCGCGGTCTCTCAGCCGTCAGCCACGCAGTTTCCAGCCGCAGCACACTCCCTATTCTGGCGAATATTTTGCTGGCCACTGATCATGGCCGTCTGAAGCTTTCGGCGACGAATCTGGAAATTGGCATTAATTGCTGGGTCGACGCCGAGATTATAGAAGAGGGAACGACGACGGTGCCCGCGAAGCTGATCGCGGATTTTGTCAACAGTCTGCCCCAGGCGGCGGTGGAGATTACGGTGCCGGAGGACTCGCATGTGATGAGCGTGAAGGGTCTGCGCAGTAGCTCGAATATTAAAGGAATGGACGCCGCCGAGTTTCCTCAGATTCCCAGCAACGAGGGCGGCGAGC
Source organism: Ktedonobacteraceae bacterium (assembly GCA_035546055.1). Classification (GTDB taxonomy): domain Bacteria; phylum Chloroflexota; class Ktedonobacteria; order Ktedonobacterales; family Ktedonobacteraceae; genus Paraktedonobacter. The sequence goes on along the minus strand of DASZXF010000855.1, from coordinate 9,957 downwards.
CTCCGGTGCTGCTGGAAGCGACGCTGTTGAAGGAGATGATCTCCGAAGTGGCCTTCGCGGCGGCAGATGATGATTCGCGTCCGGTGCTGACTGGCGTGCTGGTGCAGGTGAGCGATGAGAAAATTACCTTCGCCGCCGCCGATGCCTTCCGCCTGGCGGTGCGCGTGGCCGAACTGCCCGGCGATGACCACCCGCGCGGCGATATTCTGATTCCCGCCCGCACGCTGACGGAACTGGCGCGCATTCTGCCGGGCGAGGGACCGGTGGAGATGATCGTGACGCCCAATCGCAGCCAGGTGCTTTTCCACACGGCCAACCTGGATCTGGTCTCACGGCTGATCGAGGGCACGTTCCCGAATTTCCGCGCGATTATCCCTAAAGAGTCCACCACGCACGCGGTGGTCGAAACCAAAGAACTGGCGGCGGCGGTCAAGTCGGCCTCGCTCTTTGCCCGCGATAGCTCGAATATCGCGCGCGTGAAGATCAATCCCAGCGGGGAAGGTCAGGAGAGCGGCTCTATCACCATCGAGGCCACGGCTGAAGACCTGGGCGATAACGTGAGCACGGTCAACGCGACAGTTGACGGACCCGAGTTGCAGGTGATCTTCAATGTGAAATACCTGGCCGATGTGCTTTCGACCATTGGTACGCCAGAGGTGGCGCTTGAGGCCACGTCCGCGACCAAGCCGGGTGTGCTCAAGCCAGTTGGCTCAGGTGATTGCACCTATGTCATTATGCCCATGCATATGAATCGCTAATCTCCGCTCTGCTGCGTGCGACGGGATCGGCGCGTGACGCGCCCGGATCTTCTCGCACGCCGGGCCATGATATATAGATCGACGGATGTTTGCATGTATCTCTCGCACCTCACATTGACGGATTTTCGCAACTTCAAGCAACTGGATTTGCCTCTTGGACCGGGTATGTTCCTTTTTTACGGAGAAAATGCCCAGGGCAAAACGAATCTGCTTGAAGCTGTGACCATGCTGACAACCGCGCACTCCTTCCACACGACCTCTGACCGCGAGGTGATGAACTGGGATTCGCAGGAGCATCTGACCCGCCTGCGCTCAACCGCTGTGCGCGAGGATGGTCCGCTGAACATCGAGATTGTCATCTTCGATCCAGCCGCGCAAAACGGCTCCGCCATTCCACCGACTCCCGGCGGTTCTGAGAAGCAGCGCAAACGCATCAAGGTCAACGGCGTGGTCAAAAAGCCGCTCGACCTCTACGGTCTGGTGACGTTCGTTCTCTTCGCGCCCACCGATCTCAGCCTGGTGGATGGTCCGCCGGAGGAGCGCCGCCGCTTCCTGGACCGCAGCCTCTGCCAGATGCGCGCCTCGTACTGCCAGGCGCTTTTGAAGTACCGCAAAATCGTCACTCAGCGCTCGGCCCTGCTCAAACGTATTCGCGAAAACCAGGAAGATCCGCGTATGCTGGATTACCTGGACGAAAAGCTCACTGAGCTGGCGAACGTGCTGATGTACGAGCGCCAGCGTATGGTGGAAGCGCTCAATCAGGAGGCTGGCGAGTTACAGCTAAAGCTCAGCGGCGGCAAAGAACATCTGCAAATCGTCTACCGCCCTTCTTTCCGCATGGACCCCGCCTGGGGACCGCTGGACGCGCTGGAGAACTACCGCGCCCAGTTGCGCGATGCCCGCCGGCGCGAGATTCACCAGGGCGTCTGTACGCTCGGTCCGCACCGCGACGAACTGGAATTTCTGGTCAACGGCGTCAACATGCTCTCCTTCGGCTCGCGAGGTCAGCAGCGCACCGTCGCCCTCGCCGCCAAGCTCAGCGAGCTTTCCCACATGCGCCAGACCACCGGCGAAGAACCGATCCTGCTGCTCGACGACGTATTCAGCGAACTGGACCTCCAGCGCCGCGCCTACCTGCTGCGCCAGGTGCTCCAGCACGAACAGGTACTCATGACCACCACCGACTTCAGCGGTTTCCCGCAGGAAATTCTGGAAAAAGCCCATCGCCATCGTGTCGTCCAGGGTACTCTCCCCCAGGCCTGAGCAGTTCCTACGGCTCGCCCTCCCTCGGCGGTCCCGCCAGCTCGCGCCAGGGAATCAGGGTAGATGTATGCAGGTCGCGCAAATGCATCACATCGTTATACGCCTCCAGCGCCCAGCTCATCGGATGAATCTCAAGGGCTGTGCGATACCAGTGCGTAATAGAGGTATTGTGGGTATCGAAAGAAGCAGGCGCCAGGTGCAGCGTACTCAGGTGCAAGAAGAGATGGAACGACGCATCGATCACCCCGCCGTGGCAGACCAGCACAATCGTCCGGCCTTCGTACTGCTGCGTGATACGATTCAGCGCCACGCTGGCGCGCAGCATAAACTGCACCCAGCTCTCCGCGTGGGGAATCACCTGAAAAAACGGCTTCTGATCATGCGGAATACTCTTAAAATGCTCAACGTATTCATCCACATTCAGCGTTTCATCTTCAGGAAAACGCCACTCCTGCACCTCATCGTCGTAAACAATCGGCAGACCCAGTGCCGGCGCGATAATCTCAGCCGTCTGTCTGGCCCGCAGCATCGTACTGGAAATCAGCACATCGGCCCGAATCTCCCCCGTCGCCGCCAGGCGGTCGCGCAAACGCTCAGCCTGCGCTATCCCCAGCGTCGTCAAACGCGGATCTTCCAGGGGATTTGTGCTGGTCGTCGCCGCGTCCCCATGGCGAATCAAATAAAGATGAGTCATACAATTTGTCCCCTCTGACAGGCAATGCAATGATGATCATAAATATCCATCTCCTATTGTACCTTACGTGAGCCACGCCCACCCCTCCTGGTCTATCAGTCATCCCGAATGTTGATCCCGTTGAGAACGTCGTGGTGGACTCCTCGTCGCAGCGCGACTCGCCCCGGTGCTTTTGGAGGAGGTGGCAGGTCAGGTCCGGCCTGACTTGCCACCTCCTCTAACCCTTGCGCAGCGCCGCTGGTGCTGAGGAGTCAACCACGACCTTCCCTACGGGATCGAATGTTCTCAATGTGCCAGGAGCGTGTTTTTCCCGCCCGTTCTACTCCTTTTACCTGTGGCAATGAGCAGAGAAGAAAACGTCTATCCTGGTAAGGGGCTGCCAGGGATGGAAGAAAATCTCTTGCTGAGTTCTGACCCGAAAATTATATTGATTGACTTTTTCGGAAGGACCATATACAATTGAATCAGATAAAAGCCGTTCGTGTTAGGAACAGGAGGCAGTTTCATGGCCGTCGTACAACCGGATTTTTATCGTCAGGGCAGTTTTGTGCGCAAGTCGATACAGATCCCCTCCACGCAGCATAAAGAACTCAAGGCGCTGGCAGCCGAACTCGAATCTTCCCTTGGTGACGTTGTAGAAACCATTATGGATCTGATGCGGCAGGATAATTACGAACAGTTAAGGTCAGCAATCTTACAAAAACGCGAACGCGAACTCACCGCCCTCACAGAAACCCTTGACGAAGCTTACGCCTATCTCGGTTCCCTCCCAGAAACTCTAGAAGATGCTCACTTCTTCTTCGCTGCCGGCCAGGAAGGCATGGTAGCCTGAAACAGATCAGCCACAAAACACAGCCATCAAGCCGTAATGACACGTGCAAAAATCGAATGTAAGGTGATAAGAATACATGAGTAGTGAGGCGAAGCCAGCTGTGCCCGGTCCTCAGCAGAGTAGTTTTCATCAAACAGCGCCCCCCAGCCCACGGCGTGGTGAAATCTGGGATGTCAACTGGTCCCCCGGCAGAGGCGCTGAACAACAGGGCACCCGCCCGGCGCTGGTTATCCAGAACGACCGTGGGAACGCTTCTCCCAGCTATCCCCTGACCATTGTAGCCTCGATGAGCCGTACCGAACGTGAACTGCCCCTCCACGTGCGTATCGCCCCCACAGCGGAGAACGGACTGAGCGATTTTACTGATGTGAAGTGTGAGCAGGTCATGACTATCGAAAAGTCGCGCCTGCTGCGCAAACGAGGCACGATCAGCAACGAGGAACTCTCCCGCGTAGATATCGCCTTGAAGCTAAGCCTGAATCTCTTTCCCTGACAGGCGGACACGCGAAAAACCAGCCACGAAAACAACTGGCTGGTTTTCCGCGTGTCCGCCTGCCAATTGCACATGACCAGCCAATCAAAAGACATGGCTGGTCACAGGCAGGGGACTTGGCTGTAGGCACAGACCAGCCAAAATGGTATGCTCAGGGTAAAGATTATTCAAGCAATTCGTTGTAGTATCCTCAAGCGGATAGTCCTCAAACCACGACCAGCTTGCTCGCAGCGTTGAGGGAGTCCGTGTGGAAAAGCGACGCGATGATTTTGCTTTTGACAGCCAGGGAGGCTTGAGAACGATGGAAAAACAGATTGGAACGGTATCGGTGAAACGCTCTTTCCCGGAGATGCTCAAAGGGGGCGTGATCTGCGATGTGGTCAATGCCGAGCAGGCGAAAATCGCCGAAGAGGCGGGCGCCTGCGCGGTGATGGCGCTGGAGCGCGTGCCGGCGGACATTCGCGCCCATGGCGGCGTGGCCCGCATGAGCGATCCCGAGCTGATTGTGCGCATTAAAGAGGCGGTGACGATTCCTGTCATGGCCAAGTGTCGCATCGGCCATTTTGTCGAGGCCGAAATTTTGCAGGCGCTGGGCGTGGACTGCATCGACGAATCGGAGGTTTTGACTCCCGCCGATGAGCGTTATCACGTCAACAAACATCAGTTTAATGTGCCGTTTGTCTGTGGGGCGCGCAATCTGGGCGAGGCGTTGCGGCGCGTGGGCGAGGGCGCGGCCATGCTGCGTACCAAGGGCGAGCCGGGTACCGGCGACGTGGTTGAGGCAGTTCGCCATATGCGCACGATTATGGACGATGTTCGCAAGCTCCAGTTATTGCCGGAGGATGAGCTGATGAGCGCCGCCAAAGAACTGGGCGCGCCCTACGAACTGGTGCGCGAAGTGGCCCGCACTGGCAAGCTGCCGGTGGTCAATTTCTCCGCCGGTGGTATCGCTACTCCCGCCGACGCGGCCCTGATGATGCGCCTGGGCGCCGAGGGCATCTTCGTCGGTTCCGGCATCTTTAAGTCCGGCGATCCCATGAAACGCGCCAAAGCCATCGTTTACGCCACCACGCATTATCAAGATCCGCAGATTCTGGCCGAGGTTTCGCGCAATCTGGGCGAGCCCATGGTGGGACGCAGCGCCAGTTCGCTGACCCCTGAAGAGCAGATGGCGCCGCGTGGATGGTAAACCGGTTATGAGCACACCTACAACCGCGAGCACATCTGAAGCGTATAACGAAAGTAGGGGGGCCAGCAAGCTGCGCATAGGGATTCTGGGACTGCAAGGCGATTTCGAGGCCCACCTGAGAGCTTTACACAAAGCGGCAGAGCTATTAAAGCTCGAAGTTGAAGGAGTGATAGTCAAACTCCCTCAACATTTGAGTGATCTAGATGGTATAATACTTCCAGGTGGTGAAAGTACCACGATTGGTAAGCTGATGGTGTTGTATGGTTTGCAAGAACCCTTGCAGCAATTGATCAGCCAGGGGGTTCCCGTCTGGGGAACCTGCGCGGGGTTAATCTTATTAGCACGGGAAACGGACAACGCGCTCGCCGGTCAGCCGTTGCTGGCCTCGATGGATATACGCGTTCGCCGTAATACTTTCGGCAGCCAGCGGGAGAGTTTTGAAACTGATCTCACTGTGCCAGAACTGGGAGAAGCGCCATTCCACGCATTCTTCATTCGCGGTCCCTCGGTCGAAGCAGTGGGACCAGGCGTGAAGGTGCTGGCAACGCTCGACGATGGCACCATCGTCGCTGTTCGTCAAGGCTCCTTATTGGGCACGGCTTTTCACCCGGAGGTGACAGGAGACGCTCGTTTTCACGACTACTTTCTGCGTCTAGTACAGAGCGCCAAGAAGTAGGGGACTGCACGCCAACTGATTTGACCGCCTCACTGTGAGGTGACAGCGCCCGGCCCCCTCGTAGCGCGGGAGCACTGATGATACGACCGGTATTATACGTAGATCTGCCGGGAATCATCTACGCCATAGATCGACGTACTCGCAGCAGGCAGCACGAATTCGCGAATTTCGTCTGCTGGCTGGAGCCGGTAGAGAGTCGCGTCTTGCTCCCGCCTGTTCTGAGAAATATCTTCCCCGTCAATCCCGCCTCGCGCACCTGGATCTGCGAAGATCACTGGCGCTTGCTTGGCTTTGCCCAGGTTCGCGAACGTCCCTCGCGCATCACCTGGGATCTGGCCTATTTAGCCTCGATGAGCAATCGGGATGTCCCTGGCGATGAGATTCTGAGCGCGTTGCTCGAATACACCCTGGGCGCGGCATCCACTCATGGCATACTCCGTATTTTTGCGAAGGTTGAGGATGACCTGCCGGAAATGGACCTGTTCCATAAGGCAAGTTTTCAACGCTATGCCCGGCTCCTGACCTATGTTTTCGACCCGGACAAGGCGTCATTGGCGTCTGAAAACGCTGAGAGCGTGGAGGACGCCAGGCCGCCTTCGCTGCTTCGCTGGCATCGCCATCACGCATGGGGATTGCACCAGCTCTACCGCGCCGTCACCCCGCAACGGGTGCAGATGGCGGAGATGCTGGACAACAGCGAAGAATGTGCTAAACTACACGTCGGGTCACTCCGGCCCGTGCCCGCGCTGCTGGCGCGTGGTGACGAAAGCTTTGTCTGTGACGTTGGCGTGCGTTTAGGGGGCTGGTTGCGTATCTGCCGGGGACATGGCTCGGCACCTCACCAGCTTTCACTTATTGTCCATCCTGAACACGCCGAACTGGCTGGTCCGCTCCTCCGGTTTGGCGCGAGCCGTTTGCTGGAAGGAAGCGTGCGCCCAATCTATTGTCAGGTGCGGGAGTACGAATCCTCCGTTATCGAGGCGCTGCGTTCCAATGGCTTCGAGCACACCCTGACCAGGGCTCTACTCGTTCGCCACATAGCCCTGCTCGCTATGAGTCCTCGTGGAGTCCCCGCTCTGGAGCAGCGTATGGCGTATGGTGTGAAAGGCCTGGGGACGGTCAATTCGCACACAATAAGAGGTGATAATACTGCCTATGCAACACGCGATCACTGACGATCTGGAAGCTCTGCTCGTTGCTTTGCCGCCCGCGATTCACGATGCGGTTAATCAACTGGAGAATCGGAGCGATTTGCTTGAGATCGTAATGGACCTCGGACGTTTGCCCGAGGGCCGGTTCCCTGAAGGGGAGGTGATCCTAAGTACTCAGCCAGTGACCGAACTCGACCTGGAGTACGTGGTCGGGCGCATCGGTGAATTTGGCGACGACAACCGCGCTGGTATCGAACGCACTCTGCATCGCATCAGCGCGCTGCGCAACCGTAAAGGAAAAGTAGTCGGCCTCACCTGCCGTATTGGTCGAGCGGTGCTCGGCAGTATCGCCATGCTGCGCGATATCGTTGAGCAAGGCCAATCCATCCTGATTCTTGGTCGTCCAGGCGTGGGCAAAACCACCCTGTTACGTGAAATAGCGCGTGTCCTGGCGGACGAGGCAAATAAACGCGTAGTGGTGGTGGATACCTCGAATGAAATCGCGGGTGACGGTGATATTCCGCACCCCGGAATCGGACGTGCCCGCCGTATGCAGGTGGCGCGCACGGCTGAGCAACACGCCGTTATGATTGAGGCGGTTGAAAACCATATGCCTCAAGTCATTGTGATCGATGAAATCGGTACTGAACTGGAAGCGGCAGCAGCTCGCACTATCGCCGAGCGCGGCGTGCAACTGGTGGCCACGGCTCACGGTAACTCCCTGGGTAATCTGCTGGTCAACCCGACCCTCTCGGACCTGGTTGGTGGTATCCAGACCGTCACCCTGGGCGATGAGGAGGCGCGCCGCCGCCACACGCAGAAGAGTATTCTGGAGCGTAAAGCTCCGCCTACCTTTGATGTGGTGGTGGAACAGCAGAGCTGGCAGGAGCTGATCGTTCACCGCGATGTGGCCGATACGGTCGACTGCATGTTGCGCGGTCAAACTGTGGTGGCCGAGGAACGTACCCGCGATGAGGAGACCGGCCACGTGAGCGCGCGCCGCGTGACCTCCGGCGGCATGGATGTGCCGACCTGGGGCGTCGAGGGCTTCGGCATCACGCCACGTACCTTCGAGCGCGGTGAGCGCGGAGAGAGGGGCGGACGTGGCGATGGCGGCGACGGTGGCTGGGCCAGCAATGCCATGCGCCGGGTAGGCGGTAGTGGCGGCGGCGGCGAACGCTCGCGCGGACGCAGCCAGTCCCACGCGCAGACGCCGTATCAGGTGCGCGCTCTGGCTCCCACGGGAACCGCTCCCGGCGATCTGCGCGCTCAAAGCGGCGCCGAGGTCGTCACCCTGGCCCGCGCTATTCCCGCCGAGGAGGGCATTTACACCCCCGCTGGCGAGGAGGAGCGCCTGCCGATCATGAAGACGCTGCGCGTCTACCCCTTCGGGGTCAGCCGCGACCGCCTGACTGAATCGGCTCGCCAGTTGCGCGTACCCGTTGTCGTCGCCAAAAACCAGGCCGACGCTGACGCGATCATTACGTTGAAAAACTACTATCGCCGTCAGCCGGAGCGCTTGCAGGAGGCTGAGCAGGATCAAAAACTGATCATCATCCTGAAAAACAACACCATCGCCCAGATGCAGCACGCCCTGGCGCGCATCTTCAATCTGTCGACCGACCGCCTGCCCAGCGAGGTCACAGAGGGCGATGAGGAGGGCGAAAGTACGCCGCCAGATGATACCACGCGTGCGCTCCTGGAAACCGAGGACGCCATCCATCAGGTTCTCAACAAAGGCCTGACCACGGCTGAACTCGCCCCGGCCAACGCGTATATCCGCCGCCTGCAACATCAGATGGCGACGCGCTACAACCTGAGTTCGCGCAGTCGCGGCAAAGAGCCCTTCCGCCGCGTCAAAATCTTCCGCGCGCGCGATTAAACCGCCAGGTGTTTGACTGACGAACGGACGGGAGGCGGAGGATGAAGTTCACCCTCCGCCTCCCGTCCGTTCGTCAGCCACACCCCGCAAAAATGATCTCCTTGTGCGTGATCGATTTCGCCCTCTTTCTGTTGGCGGTCAGAGTCCCTTCTGTCTTTTGGCGTTTACCAGTCCTTCGCCTCCGCAGGCTGAGTTTACCCTGTGAAACGTGCAGATTACGCCAGATGCATATAACACCTGCTTTTTGCACAACCAGGGTAAGTGGGCGGGTATCCTGCGTGTGAAGGAAGCGCCTGTTTGTCTGGAGGAACGGAACGGAAAAACAGAAAGTTGAAATAGCCCTGCCTGTTAACAGCGCTCGCTTGACACCTCTTTTTATCAGGCGTAAGATGAAACCAGATACAATCCGAGGTTGCGAACTCCACTGACAGAAGGAGACCGCTATGTCTTTTCAAGTCTGCATCAACACTGATAAGTCCCTGCATCAGCTTGCCACCGAAATACGTAAACTCCTCTCTTTACCCTCTTTCCGGGAAATGCCCGGCGAGTCCTATTGCCAGTTTGAAATGCTGGGGATGACTCTTTTGATTCATCAGGTAGACGAAGAAGATCGTGACCCGGAAGTCAAGCATTATCCCTACAGCTTTGATTTGCAGATGTCGTTCAGCGAGCACGAGCTGGATACCGATGCCATGGAATATCAACTCCAGCCCTATTACGCTCAATTACTGACCTTTCATCTGGGAGTCGAGACAGCATATCGCGAGCAGCGCAAGGGTGAGCGGCTCTGGCAGATTCGTTATCATTTTTGTCGTAAAAATCATAAGTGGAACGGTACCGTTTTATTTGGCGAAGCCGGTTGGGAACCAGCCGTTTCAGAAGCTCCCCCCAGCCAGTGGCGCAGCATGTTGCCTATCTTCTAATATGAGTCCATCCCCAATTTGATCCCGTTGGGAAGGTCGTGGTGGACTCCTCGTCGCTGCGCGACTCGTCCTGGTGCTTGTGGAGGTGGTGGGGGG
>DASZXF010000854.1:0-7150 GCA_035546055.1 Ktedonobacteraceae bacterium | reverse complement strand
CTCGGGCGCCTTGTCGATCTGGTCGAAGGCGATGTACTTATTCTCCTGCGACAGTTTGGCCAGCACCTTGGTGATGGCTGCCGTCAGGGTCGTTTTGCCGTGGTCGATGTGTCCAATCGTGCCCACATTCACATGCGGTTTCGTGCGCTCGAATTTTTTCTTTGCCATTGCTCATGGCTCCTTCTGCTTCAAGAATACTACCAGTGTTAAAGCCAACAACGCCTGATTGTGCCGATCCGGCAGGCGGCGCACCGCTGTTCTCAGTGCCGGGCCGGCGAGGAAAATGCCGTAGACATGCAGCAGCCATCCCCCGAAGCTCATGGCACCCGCTACTTCCCCCGGCGGGTGGTAAAGCGGGAATGGCTTACAGGAGACGGCGGCGACGTGTAACTCTTTTCCACTGCAATGGAGAAACTTCGCGATGTCCTACGGCTGATGTATTCGGACAGTGGGACGGAAAGAAGAAGACAACATCGCAGTGCATCCATCTGGTAGAGGTTGACGTGCGCCAACCTTTACCAGAGAGAGACATAGGAGCCCGTGATGGGAATCGAACCCATGACCCCAGTCTTACCAAGACTGTGCGCTACCGCTGCGCCACACGGGCAGGCACAAGGTGGGCAGTGAGGGATTCGAACCCCCGAAGGCTGAGCCAACTGATTTACAGTCAGTCCCATTTGACCGCTCTGGAAACTGCCCAGGAAAATTTCCGCTCCATCTGGGAAGATGGCCGAAATCCTTTACCTGCTACTCGCCGCCTGCTAAGACATTGCTATGTCTTTCGGCTGATCGATGGGACCATTATAGCGGACATGATGCGACCTGTCAAGCACTTTTTTTCCGTTGGGCAGGGTTTTCTCAAAAGTAGTCGGCACTCGACCACGGCTGCGCCGGCAGAGGCGCTGCAGGTGCCGGGCAGTTAATATAAAGAAGAGTTGCTCTGCCAGGGGGTGGATTCTGTGCTCAGCGGAAAAGAATTTCTCAAACCTATTGCGTCCGGTTGAATTTACTGGTATAATCTCGAAAGATCAAAGAAATTATCAGAACATATCCTCACACATTCTGGTCTCGGTGTGTAGTTTCGACATTGGACTGTGTTCGGCACGAAGAGGTTTGTTATGGCGACGAATTCTAACTTTAGTCGTTCTTCTCTGCTCAATGAGCAGTACCAGCGCGAGATGGCATTGATTGACGCAGCCCTTCAAGAGGAAAGTCAGGATGAGCGAGAAGATCGGCTGAGCTTCGTTGAACGAGCCTGGTCGTTGACTTGCGCCTGTTTCCAGAGTCAGGTGGAGTCCAGTGAGGCGCCGGTGTTTATGCCTGTTGCCGTTGTTCGTCAATAATCCAAGAGAATTGTAGACGACAATGCCTCACCCACCAGAACTTCCAACAGAGGCGCTGACGTACCAGACCCCGGTACAATTTGGTATGCTGTACTGGGTGAATTTTGGGTATCCTTCCTTGCCTGAAGGAATGGAGGAGAAGCGTATCCTCGATTGGCATCCAGCTCTTATCGTTTCCTCCGATCCGTTTTGTCGCCACGCGGGAGCGGTGAATGTGGTCGCGCTGACTTCTTACCGGGGAAAGCTGCGCCCGTATCACCATCTGCTGCTGAAACGCGATTACCCGCTGCTCGATACGGATAGCCTGGTGAAGACGGAGCTGATGTACGCGGTGCTGCGCAGTCTGCTGGCGGATCAGTACGCGATCTGCAAGCTGAATGAGCCGGATCTGCGCTCGATCATGGGCAAGATCGCGAATAGCCTGGCGATTACGATGTTCTATTCCCTGCATTGACGATGAACAGCGAATACACGCAGTTTCGTCTGCTCCCTTCTGTGGATGAGTTACTGCAAACGACACGCGCTCAGCAGTTGTGCGCGACCTATACGCGTGCTCTGACTGTGCAGGCGTTGCGCGCCAGTCTGGAGGAGGCACGCGCGGCGATTCGCGCCGGTCAACCCTGTCCTTCCCCTGCGATCCTGCTGGAAAACGCCGGTTCGCGTCTGACACGGGAGCAGCAACCACATCTGCAGACGGTGATTAACGCGACCGGGGTGATTATCAATACTAACCTGGGACGCGCGCCTTTGAGCCAGGAGGCGCTGGCGGCGGTGAGCAGCGTGGCGGGGGGATACTCCAATCTTGAGTACCAGCTTGAAGCCGGCAGACGGGGATCGCGTCACGAACACGTGAACGCGCTGTTGCGGGAACTGACGGGCGCGGAGGCGGCCCTGGTGACGAACAACAACGCGGCGGCGGTTCTGCTGGCGCTGAGTACGCTGGCAGCGGGCCGCGAGGTGATTATTTCGCGCGGTCAACTGATTGAGATCGGCGGCGGCTTCCGCATTCCCGATGTGATGCGCCAGAGCGGCTGCACGCTGGTCGAAGTGGGCACGACAAATCGCACACGGGTGAGCGACTACGCGGCGGCGCTGACGGAGAAAACGGCCCTGCTGCTGGCGGTTCACCCCAGCAACTTCCAGATCAGCGGCTTTACGGAGTCCGCTCCTCTGGCTGAACTGGCTGAACTGGCCCACCGCCACAATCTGCCGCTGATGGAGGATCAGGGCAGCGGCTGTCTCTTGCCCTGTGAGCGCTACCACCTGGCGCACGAGCCGATGCCCCAGGAGAGTCTGGCCGCCGGCGCGGACGTACTGTGTTTCTCCGGCGATAAATTGCTGGGTGGTCCCCAGGCCGGCATTCTGCTGGGAAAAGCCGGGCTTATTCAGCGCATTGCGCAGCATCCACTGATGCGCGCTGTGCGCATCGATAAGATGACCCTGGCGGCCCTGGAAGCGACTTTACGCCATTACCAGCGCGGTGAGGCGCCGACCCGCATTCCTATCTGGCGTATGATCGCCACTCCTGAGACAGAGATCGTTCGACGCGCTGGCGCCTGGGCCGAGCAACTGCGCGTCCGGGGCATCAGCGCACGTCTCCAGCGCGGTACCTCGACGATTGGCGGCGGTTCGCTGCCCGGCGAGACGCTGCCCACGATGCTTCTGGCCCTGCCAGCTTCTCAGATCGCTCCGCCGCTGGAAGAACTGGCTCGCCGCCTGCGCGTGCGCTCCACGCCAATCATCACCCGCATTTACCACGATGCCCTGCTCCTCGATCCGCGCACGGTCCTCCCCGAACAGGACGCGGAGGTTATCCAGGCACTCGGCGAAGAGGCTGGCGAGCACAGCTGAGGGGCTTACCGAAGATATGCTCGCCCTACAAAAAACACGCGGAAACCGCACTCCCCGCAGACATTACTACCCGCACGGGGCATGGCTCATGTTGAAACGCTACCTCACGCGACTATTCCCGTCCATGCCTCTCAGGCGCGGGCGGGAATTTCCCGGCGATGCCAGTCGGTCATCTGCTGGTAGGCATGGGCAATGCGCAGGATCAGACCTTCTTCAAAGGGCTTGCCGACGACCTGGACGGCCAGCGGCAGACCCTGGCCGTTAAAGCCGCAGGGGAAGGAGATGGAAGGAATACCGGCCAGATTGAAGGGCATGGTCAGGCGCAGCATGGTTTCGCCGGAATTTTCGCGCTGGCCCTCAATCCTGATTTCCTGGTACATGTCTTTGATGGGCAGCGCGGGGATAGGCAGGGTGGGCAGAATCAGCGCGTCCACCGGCTGCATGGCCGAGCGCAGGGAACTGGCGAAGAGGCGGCGCTGATGCTGGGCGCGCAGGTAATCGACGGCTTTAATCTCCTGACCTTCAAGCAGGCGCGTGCGTGTCGGTTCGCCGTAGAGGTCCAGTTTGTCGGTCAGCCAGCCTTTTTCCAGGTGAGCCAGCGAGGCTTCGGGCTTCTGCACGCCTCGATATGTGGCGAAGTCAGTGCGCGGCAATTCGACATCCATGACCTGCGCGCCGGCCTCTTTGAGGACCATCAGAGCGCCGCGCCAGGCCAGACGCACTTCGGGGTCCAGCGGATCTACAAAAGCGTCCTGGGGCACCCCCAGCTTCAGGCCTTGCAGCGAAAGCGCCCCCTGGTTGTCTGTCCCGCTCAACGTCTCGTGCGTCTTGCTCGGTGGACGCGACACGCTGTTGGGATCGCGCGGATCGTACCTGGCAATCGCGTCAAAAAGCAGCGCGCAATCCTCCGCGCTGCGCCCCATTGGTCCCACGTGATCCAGCGACCAGCTTAAAGGAATCACGCCGAAGCAGCTCACGCGTCCATAGGTGGGCTTCAGACCCGTCACCCCGCAGCAGGCGGCGGGAATGCGAATCGAGCCGCCCGTGTCGCTGCCGATAGCGCCCAGGCACATGCCAGCCGCCAGAGCCGCGCCATTGCCGCCGCTGGAGCCGCCCGGCACACGCGTCAGATCCCAGGGATTGCGCGTCGGCGGCGTATACGTCCCATAGGCAAACTCATGCGTCTGCGTTTTACCGATCAGCACAGCGCCCACCTGGCGCAATTGCTCCACCACCGCAGCATCCTCTGACGCGATATAATCGGCCAGCACCCTGGAGCCTGCCGTCATTTTTACCTGTTTGATGGCAATCAAATCCTTTATGGCCACGGGAATACCATGCAGCGGACCGCGATGGAGGCCGGTGCGCATCTCCTGCTCCGCTCGTTCCGCCTCTTTGAGCGCCTGTTCGCGCATTACCGTCACAAACGCCTGGATCTCCTGATCCTGCTCATCAATCTTCTCAAATGTCTCCAGCAATAACTCGGTCGGAGTAATCAGACCAGACTTCAGCTCTTCAGCGGCTTCACTGATGGACAGATACGGCATAACGGTAGCTCCTGCTCCCTTTCTTCTTATGGACAGACCAGAGAATACGCGGGCAATATCCTATCCCATCTACTTCTCCAGAAATGCACTCTTTTTCTCTATCTCTGGTTCCTTTTTGCGAGTATATCATACTTCGACGAACGGGGGCGAGGGAGGGCTGCCAGGTCTATTGTTTCACCTCTAAAACTGGCGCGGCGAGGATGGACGATTTGCCCTTGAGGCCGTTGATAAGTCTGGATTTTTCCATCTTGCGCTGGAGCTTATCTTTGTGATAATCTCTTCGACTGGAAGAAATTATCTCTTCTTTATGTGAGTGTCTTGCTTTACCTGATGATCCCGGAGGCCCAGAAGCTATGGCTTACGCGGTCGGCGAGTATTATGAGAGCGCCGAAGAATACGATCTTGAGTACCAGAGCCAGTCGGAACAGGATGTGCCGTTCTGGCGCGAATTAGTCTTGCGCTATCTGCCCCAGCGCGCCCTGGAACTGGCCTGCGGCAGCGGACGCATCGGCCTGGAGTTGTTACGCAGTCCCGGAGATTTCTTCCTGGAAGGGCTGGACATTTCAGAGGATATGCTGACCGCTTACCGGCGCAAGTTGAGCCACGAGAGCGAGGAGCTCCAGCGGCGCGTGACGCTGCACGCGGGCGATATGTGCGATTACCAGTTGCCGCACAAGGGCGAGTTTGACCTGATCTTCCTGCCCTTTAATTCGATTGCCCATCTCTACGAGGTTGAGCAGCAGCTCGCCGCTTTCACCAACACCTGCGACCACCTGGCCCCCGGTGGACGTTTCGTGGTGGATGTCTTTTTGCCCGATATTGATTACCTCAGCAATGCCTTAAATCGGCCCTCGCATGTCTACCTGGAGGACGAAATCGAGGTTCCCGATGAGTATACGATGCTGCTGTATAGCAGTCGCAAGTACGACCAGATCGAGCAGAACCAGCGCATTACCTGGATTCATGAGCGCTTTCTGGAGTCCGGCGAGCATGAGCGCTCGCTGACGCGCCTGGATATGCATGTCTTTTTCCCGCGCGAACTCCAGTTACTCTTTCTGGCCAGCGGCTTTGCTATCGAGGCCATTTACGGCAGTTACGATTGGAAGCCTCTGGGTCAGGGGACGCGTCAGATCGTGGTCGGACGCAAAATTGCCCGCTGAGATCAGCCATCACCACCAGTCATTCGTAGTATTCAGCCCGTTTGGCGTCGGCGTCTGGGGGATAGGATCGCTATCCCCATTGCCGTTGCCATTGCCATTTCCGTCCCCATTGCCGTCGCCGAAGCAGAAGCCGAAGAAGCAATGTTTGCGATGGGTGGGCGTGTACGTACTCTGAACCGTGGGCATAGTGCCTTTGATAAACCAGTCGGTCACGGTCGGCTCGCCAGGCTGCGGCAAAAGGCCGGTGATGGAGGAGACGGTCCCCTGCTGCACGTCAGAGGGTTTCACAAAATCGTCGGCGGGATAATGGTAGTGCTTTGAAACGTACTCCATGACATCATGCCAGATCGGGCCGGCGCCGGTGATACCGATTACGCCGTTGTCCATGGGCGAGTTGTCGCTATTGCCCACCCAGACGCCGACCGCGACATGCGGAGTATACCCCATGGTCCAGTTATCGACGAAGCTGTTGGAGGTTCCGGTTTTGGCGGCGGCGGGCCGGTCTACTTCCAGCGGATTGCCCGGACCGAACTCGTGGTAACGAGCCTTGTCATCTGAGAGGATGCTGCTGACCAGGAAAGCGATCTCCGGGCTGACCGCCTGCACGCCTTTGGGATGCGCCGCGTCATATTTATAAATCGGATGCCCCTGGCTATCGGTGATCTCCAGAATGGCCACCGGCGGCACGCGCGTGCCCTGATTGGCAAAGGTGGCATACGCGCCGGTCAGGGAGAGCAGCGAAACCTCGTTCGCGCCCAGCGCCAGCGACGGACCGAGTTTGGAAAGCGGCTGATTGGCGATGGTTGTCAGGCCCAGGCGCCCTGCCATATTCTGCACATTCTTGATGCCGGCGAATTCGATGGCATCCACCGCCGGAATGTTGTACGAATTGGAAATGGCCTCGCGCACCGTCATCGGAAATCCCGAATGGAACTGGCTATCATAGTTCTGAGGCGTGTACCAGCCTGACGGACTGCCGGAGTCCCTGGTCGGATAAATGGTCTGGTGATCGGGGATAATCATGGCCGGGTACCAGCCCAGTTCAAAGGCCGTGGCGTAAATCACCGGCTTGATGGACGAACCCGGTTGGCGCAGCGCATCTACCGCCGCGTTAAACTGACCGCGCATTTTGGCGTTATTGGTGTTAAAGTTGGCGCTGCCATCCATGGCCAGAATCTCCCCGTTGTAGGGGTCCATGACCACCGTTGCCGCGTTATTCACGTTATGCGACTTATACAACGGCCCGGCG
>DASZXF010000853.1:0-2710 GCA_035546055.1 Ktedonobacteraceae bacterium | reverse complement strand
CAATGAGCAGGGCCAGAATGCCGGCCTGGTTCAGCATATAATCTGGTCCTGGGGAAGCCAGTTGCATCTGCCGCTGGGGCAGGTGATTGCCTGGGAGCACGGCGTCGCAGTGGTCTTGCTCGCGGGAACGGCGCTGACCGTCATGGTGGCTCGCGCGCGCAAGCGGATCAGTCTGCCGGCCTGTGTACTGCTGCTGTTTGGCCTGGTTCTGGCCGTTTCATCTCATGTCTTTCCCTGGTATGTGACAGCCCTTTTGCCCTGGATTGTGCTGTTGCTGCCGTCGTCGTATGGTCCCGGGTTGCGGAGCGTGTTTCTGGCCCGTGTGCTGGTTCTCACTGCGCTCTGGCTCTTTACGGTAATCAGTCTTCTGGGGTACATAGCCGACTGGCCAACCTATTATCATCTGGCGGATGATGGTCTGGCCGGAGCCTTGAGCGGGGCTGGCCTGCTCGCGCTTTTCCCGTACTGGTTTCCGTTGCTGCGGAAAGGATTCGTTTATGTCAGATTAAAGCGTCATCACTCCTCTTCCAGCGTACCCAGGTAGCTCAGCATGGCGGCGCTGCTTTTGACGCCCATGAGGAAACGCGCGATCTCCATATTCTCATTGGGAGCGTGGTTGCATTCATCGGCATTGGCATAGGGAATGGTGAAGACCGGAATGCCCAGCGTTCCCGTAAACTCGGAGTGAGGAGCGCTGGCCCCCACGGATGGCAAGAGGAGAGGTTCCTGTCCCTGGGCCGCGTGCAAGGCCCGGCTCAGCAGCATCGTAAAAGGTGAATCAAGGCGGATTTTTGACGGGTCAGTGGCACCGGTGGAGAGAACCCTGACTTCCGGGGCATGGCGCTGGACATGGGCTTTGACCTTTGCCAGGATATCCTCGGCACGTTGCGCTTCGACCAGGCGAATATCGCATTTCGCCACCGCTTCGTGTGGCAGCACGGTTTTGGTACCAGGACCGCTATAGCCTCCACCGATGCCATTGATAGTCAGGGTCGGCCAGACGGAGAGACGTTCATAGAAAGGACGTTCCTGCGGCTCATCCAGGCGGTGAATCCCCAGGGATTGTTTCACCGCCGCGAGATCAAGCGGAAGTCTGGCCAGGGCGGCGCGCTCCAGATCGCTGACAGGCAGCACATCATCGTAGAAGCCTTCAATGGTAATCTCGCCCGCCGGATTTTTCATGGTTCCCAGCAGATGAACCAGCGTCCACAGCGGATTGGGCACGATTCCGCCCCAATGGCCCGAATGCAGATCGCGTGTGGCCGCCTGTGCGCGCAATTCAAATGTGAGAATGCCGCGTACTCCCAGACTGAGCAGGGATTGTCCGCTTTCATGCACCGGCCCATCGCAGAACAACACCAGATCTGAGCGTAATAGCTCCTGGTGCTCGCGCAAGAATGCCGGGATATGGGGGCTGCCTACCTCCTCCTCACCCTCTAATAAGACCTTGACATTACAGGGCAGCGTTCCCTGGCAGGCGAGCAACGTTTCCAGGGCCAGGAGTTGAGCGAAGTGCTGGCCCTTATTATCGCCGACGCCGCGAGCATACAGGCGTCCATTCCGCACATCTGGCTCGAAAGGTGGCGTAATCCAGGCATCCAGCGGATCGGGCGGTTGCACATCATAATGCCCGTAGAGCAGCGCCGTGGGCGCATCCGGTCGGACAAGCTTTTCCCCAAAGACCATTGGCCAGCCAGCCGTGGGTATAATAGTGACATGCAGGCCAATCTGACGCATCACATCAGCGATATAGCGGGCGCACTCATCCATGCCCTCCCCATAGGAACTGATGCTCGGGTGACGCACATAATCGATGAGTCTGGTCACGAAATCATCGGCGTGATGATCAACATACGAAAAAACGTCGCGTAAATCGGGAGCAGGTGAAGGTGTCATATATGCTTCTTTCCGTAATTGACCGCTTTATGGGCGAGGCATCGTCGAATGGCGCACCATCAGCTCCAGCTTCTAGATAATCTGTGTATGCTGGTGCTTCTCCGCTTCGCCAATTGCACGCAGGAGGAGTTCATCTGCTACTTCACGAATATCAGACATACGATACGCTTTCTCCCCGTTCTGCGTTCTCACCAGCCGCCCTGACTGGTCCTCTGGCCAGATTATATCATGCCTTTTCGTCGCCTTTCCAGCAACATGGTTCTGGCTCAGGGTTTTTTAATCTACCGCTTTTCCCTCTTTCAATGTTTTTTGCTTCTGTTGCCTGGCATGTCTCCCCACCCCCCAAAAGAAGAATGATGCAGGACCAGCCGGGCGCAGCCCGGCTGGTCCTGCATCATTCTTCAAATTCGCGCCGCCGCAGGCGGCGCGAGGCAGCAGAGGCAAAATGGGAAAACCAAAAAGCCCTGGTTCTGGCTGCAACTGACGGAGGCGTTGCTTTTCGCTTTCGTCCTGGTTGCGTGGCAGCCGCGCCTGCCGCGCCTTGTTCGTTGCATTGGTTTATGCAAACTTGCCAAGTGTTTCGTTTTATATGGATATCGCAAGTGTCATACAGGTTCCCTCCTGGCCGCAAGCGAGGCGACGGCTGCGGGAGCGGAGGCATATCTGCCAGATTGATGCATGATCGAGCAAATATTTGCGCGAATAGGACAAAATAAGCCTTGACACTTGCGCGTTTGTGTGTTACTTTCGTAATGAAGCGCAGAGGATTGAACCACTGTGCGTAAGGAAAGAGTGTTTTTTGAAAGGACACAAG
>DASZXF010000852.1:0-7838 GCA_035546055.1 Ktedonobacteraceae bacterium | reverse complement strand
CTCAATTCCACTCATGCTCACATTCGTCAACAGAGTCCCAAAAGAGGGGGGCGGGGCGCAACAAGCGGTTAGGGCCGCCTCAGAAAAATCAGGGATGACTCATGGCATATTGTAACGGTAAAACATGTGAAAGAGGAAGGCTTTTAGCAAGCCATCCTCAAAAATCTGGCATGATCTGGCAGGCAGGGTTTAGCCTGGCCAGGTAAAGGCCATGAGCTTCAATCTGGCTTCGGCTTGCTGATTATCGGCGAACCAGAGCGTGGTGTTGCCGTTCACGCTCAGCAACGCCGCGCCGTTTAAGATATCACCCATCACTACATCTGATTGGCGCTCCACGTCGTACATCTGGTAGCCCGTTGCGTCCTGCCAGATCACATAGGTGCTGCCAGCCTGGTAGCCTGTGGACTGTCCGACCGTGCCCAGCATACTCATCACCCCCACGGAAGGGCCACCCAGCGGCAGCATCAGCAGTGTGCCATGGATCGAAGCGTCGGGCGGGGCCGCGTAAATTCCGGTATCGGTGCGCGGGATAAACTGCACATTGCTATCGGTCGCGCTGGTGGGGAATGGGATGCCATTGGGCTCAACCACGCCCTGACCCTCGACCCGGATCTCCGAGGTGCTGAGGAAGAACAGCGTATCATCGACCACCTGGGGCTGGAACGACATGCCATCGTTCTGTATTGCCTGCTGAGTAAAGGTCGTGACATCCTGCAACTGGCCATGCAGGCGCTGCGATTGTTCGGTAGCCTGCTGCTGCCAGATATTGCTGTGGAGTGTGCCATCGCTGGAAACCCACTCATCGGCCCAGTAGACCTGCAAAGCGGTGCTGGTCGCGGTCGGCCAGGCCAGCACATGACCGCTCGGCGCGGTGGCGAGAATCTGAGGCTGCGCGGCGTCGTCAGTCTGGCCCAGGCGGTAGCTCTCCAGGCGCGAAACGCCTTTGTGATCGACCTGGGTTACCAGCAGCGTATCGGTATCTCCGACCAGCCAGGCGCCCTCAATCGGTGAATTGATCCAGTTGGGAGCGGCTGAGCGATCAAAGACATCCTGGGTGAGCAGATAGGTCGTCGGCATATCCACCAGGTCGGGATCATTGACCAGGGGAACGCTAGCCCCGGATTTTTTATGACTGTCCTGCCCGGTGGTCGTGGCACCGGTGGTTGACTGGCTCTGCGAATTGCCCACATTTTGCGGCTTCGGCGCGAGCGAAAGATAGTGCAGGCTCCAGGCGCGTTCCGCCATAAAGTAATCATCGGTACTCGGCACATGCAGATGCGAAGGCTGGGGAAGACTGTACTGCAGCCAGACCAGCCAGTTATGCGACACCGCCAGGACGATCAGCGGATCGGTAGACGGCGAATCCAGCAACGGCTTACTGGTCTGCGTGCCGCGATCAAAATCCATCAACATCCAGCTACTGCTGTTCGCCCCATTTCCATACGCGGTATAGTAGACCTGATTGCCGTCGGGCAGAGCGCTGGTCACATTGGGATAGAGCGTCGTCGTCGTGTAAACCTTCTGATCGACTTCCGTGGGCCGGTTAATACTATTCGTATTGCGCGAAATGGTAGAAGACGCGGGATTGCCACGCTCCAGCATCAACAGCGAGGTCAGACCGCCCAGCATCAACAAAATCAGCGCGGCGGCAGTCAGGCCGAAAACGCCGATTTGATTGAGGCGCTGCGGCATCGGACGGCGTTTGCGGCGCGCGTGGATAATGGGCAGAGGGCCGGTTTCGGCAGTGGAGAACGCGGCAATTTCGTCGTCCTCCTGGGCC
Organism: Ktedonobacteraceae bacterium; assembly: GCA_035546055.1. GTDB lineage: Bacteria > Chloroflexota > Ktedonobacteria > Ktedonobacterales > Ktedonobacteraceae > Paraktedonobacter. Next base: position 6,058 of record DASZXF010000852.1, on the reverse strand, counting down.
TCCTCCGCGCGCTCCTGTAAATAGGGTTTGAGGAATTCAGGAGTCGTCACCGCACCAGGAGCAGAGCGCTGCAGGAACTTGAGCTGCTCATCAGCCAGAGCCTTCATCAGCTTCGCGTGCATATCCTGGGGTGGAGTCAACGCAGGCGCCGAGCGCAAATGATCGCCAATGCTGTTGTAACTGGCCAATACTTCCCGGCAGGCCGCACACTCTTCCAGATGCGCGTCCAGTTCAACAGTATCTCTATCATCAGGATTGAGTTCACGATAGGCAGACATCATTGTCCGCGCCTGGTTGCAGTTCACTCTTCATTTACCTCTTGTTTATGCAAAGCAATAAATCGTTCACGTGCTCGCATGAGGCGCATTTTCACAGCAGACGGACTGATATTAAGCACCTGCGCGATTTCCGCGCAAGAGAGTCCATCATGCTCGTACAACCAGAGACAAATCGCGTATTTTGGCTGCAATTGATTCATCACCCGCTCCACAATCTCGCGGTCAGCCACCCTGTTCTCAAAACGCCCGCCATCATATCCCCCGCGCTCATACAGGGCTGTGCTCGCGCCGGCGTGCCGCTCATTGCCATCCTCGTTGGAGTTAAAGCCTTCCCCAGCAACTCCCCCGGACTCCGAGAGCACTCCCGCGCCGATACCGCGATCCTCGTTAAACAACGACAGCGGCAGCCAGGAGATCAACCTGCGCCGGCGCAACGTGTCGGTAGTGGTATTAGCGGCGATACGATAGAGCCACGCCGACAGCGCTCCGGGCTGCACATTGGTGCCACCCAGTAAAGCTTTATACGCCTTGACGAAGACATCCTGTGCCAGATCATACGCTTGCTCGCGATTGCCAATCAGGTGGTAGATAAAGTTTGTGATAGGCCCTTGAAAACGTTGGAATATCGCCTCAAAGTCTGCCACATCTACCCGCGCCTGCTCTTGCAAAGCAGCGACAGATTGCTGAGAGATTATTTCACTCACTCGTGCTCCCTCATCTCCTGGTGCCTGCACGCGGCCTGCCTCATCCGCTGATTCCTGGCCTTTATGCTCTGCATCCAGTACCGAACGCAATCTGCTATTCGAGTTGTAGAGACGGATAGAGGTGTCCATTGGTTACATCAACCTTGCCTTTTTTCAGAAGAGTGCAGTTATACGCTTCCATATATTCAAACTTTTACTCTGCTAGCATAACACATTCCGGCGGGATTGGCTGTGGTCTATCTGACAATTTCAGGTACTAATTTCCCACAGCATCAACGTTTATAGCGGTGCATAGGTAAACATCCCACTCCTCATCCCGCTCTGGCGAGGCATCTGGACGCCTGATCTGTGTGTCAGGAGCGGACAAGGATCTCCCGCGTCCCAGGAAGGCATGTGAGTTTTACGAGGCCGGTCTCGCTATTCTTCTCCGTCTATTATACGTCTCTTTGGGGAAGACGCAAAATCCTTGCCATTGTTTCCTATTTTTGCTACCATGAGACGTATGATGAGCGATGAAGAACTCAGCCCTTCCCAGACCTGGGATATGGTTGGACACGACCATGCTATTATGACGTTGCGCAGGGCCATTTCCTCCCAGCGCGTGCGCCATGCCTACTTACTGACTGGCCCGGAGCACATCGGCAAGACGCTGCTGGCGCGGCGCTTTGCGCAAACGCTGCTCTGCACCGGCGGACCAGATCCAGCGGTGGCACCGGAAAATCCCTGCCATTCCTGCCTGGCCTGTCGCAAGGTGCTGCACGGCAATCACCCGGATGTCCACTATATCACGCGCCAGCAAGACAAACAGTTTATTATCATCGATCAGGTCCGCGCGCTGCAAAGCGATAGCGCGCGCAAAACCATGGAGGGGCGGCGCAATATTTTCATCATCGAAGGGATGCATGAAATGAACGTCCAGGCGGCAAACTGCCTGCTGAAGACGCTGGAGGAGCCGGAGCAGGATGTTGTGCTGCTGCTCACGGCCCCGGACCCCGGCCTGCTCCTGCCAACCATCCTTTCGCGCGTTCAACATATTCCGCTGCATCTGCTGACTACCTCGCAGATTCGCCAGGCCTTGCAGGAGCGCTGGCAGACGCCTGATGAGGACGCGGCTCTGATCTCGGCCCTGGCTGCTGGCCGCATGGGCTGGGCGGTGCAGGCGGTGAATGATGACGATCTGTTGCGCGAACGCCAGACTCACCTGGAGCTTTTGACGCGTGTGCCCTCTCTGAGCACCGTTCAGCGCTTTGATGTGGCAAAAAAACTCAGCGATGAAGGTGATAAAATAAAGGGCATGCTGGAACTCTGGCTGCTCTGGTGGCGCGACCTGATTTTCGCGGCTAACAATTGCCCGGATTTGATTGTGAATGTGGATATGCGCCAGCTTTTGCAGAAGCAGGCCGCGCGCATCAGCGCGGTTGAGTCGACGCGCATGATCCGCCTGATCCTGCGCACGCTGGAAGCCCTGGATCAGAACGTCAACACCCGCATGGCCCTTGAGGTGCTGATGCTGGATGTGCCCGGCGTGAAGTAATGCGCGCCAAAAAGCCAGTAGCCAGTATGTTTGACCACCTGAAGATGTGTCCCGACGACTGATGAGGTGCCTTCTCATTGTAGAGAAGCACAAAGGAGCAAGCAAGCTATGCGCACTGATTACGAACACCTGCTGGTCCACCTGGATGATGAAGTGCTGACCGTGACCATGAACCGTCCCGACGTGCTGAACGCGGTGAGCGAGCAGATGCTGGACGGATTGGGCGAGATTATGGAAGAGGCGGCGCAAGATGCGGGCGTGCGCTGCGTGGTACTGACCGGCGCAGGCCGGGCCTTTGGATCAGGGGCGGATCTGCGCGGTTTCGCGGCCAGACATGCCGCAGCCGACGCTGGCGGAGAAGGGATTCAGGTGAGCAGCGGTCTGCAAAAATATCATCGTGTGGTGCGAGCCATCCGTTCCATGCCCAAACCGGTCATTGCCGCTGTGCATGGCGTGGCAGCCGGGGCTTCGTGCAACCTGGCCCTGGCCTGCGATCTGCGCATCGTCTCCGAGGAGGCCCGCTTTATCGAAGCCTTCGCGCGCATTGGACTGGTGCCGGACGCCGGCGGCGGCTTCTTCCTGCCGCGCCTGGTCGGCTTTAGCAAAGCCCTGGAACTGGCCATGCTGGCCGAGGAGGTCAGCGGCGTCGAGGCTGAGCGCCTGGGACTGGCCAATAAATGCGTGCCGGCGGCTGAGCTGGCAGCCACCGTTCATCACCTGGCCCATCGCCTGGCCAAAGGTCCGACCCGCGCTTATGGACTGATCAAAGAACTGATGAATACCGCCGCTACCAGCGATCTGGAGACTGTTTTGCGCCTCGAAGGCGAATTGCAGAGCGCCGCCTTTCAGACCGCCGATCACCGCGAAGGCGTGATGGCCTTTTTGCAAAAGCGCCCCGCGAAGTTTACAGGACAATAAGGTGAGAATAGATACCCTCATAACGAATAATGCTCAGACCCAGGGCGCGCGGCGCCGGGAAACGCTCAGCCGCCAGAGTCCGCAACACCTGGACAACGCAACCGGGCTGATCTTGCAGGCCATGAAGCAGCGTCCCTACAGCGCCTCGCGCAGTACCCTGGTGCTGGGCGCGGGCGCCTGTACAGAAGTACCGCTGGCCGCGCTGGTGCATCATTCGGATGAGGTAGTTCTGGCTGACCTGGATCGCGCATCCATGCAGCAGGCGCGGGACGAGCTTTCCGCGCCTGCCATGCGCAAAGCGGTCAGCCTGGTCAGCGCGGACCTGAGCGGCGGAGTCAGTCAGAACCTCGAAAGACTGCTCGGGCGCCAGGCCTGGAAAAGTCTGGCCACGCAGGGAGCACGCACGCTGTTCGATACCGCCGCGAACTGCCTGGACGCATGCCCTGTGCCCGATCCGCCGCGCATCGCCGACCTCGCGCCGGGCAATTTCGGCGTCGTCATCAGTTCGCTGGTTCTCTCACAATTGTTCAGCTATCCCCTGCTCGACGTACTCGACTGTGTACAGGAGGCCGCGCCCGCCGTACTGGAAGAGCAGGAGCGCCACAAACGCTACCAGGAGGCCGCGCAAGCCTTCCGTCTGCGCGTCATCGCCGCTCATCTCCACCTCATGCGCGAACTGCTGGAGCCTGGCGGACTGGCCGTTCTGCTCTGCGACCTGCGCGGCTTCGTCTTCGATGCCCCCAATCCGCAACAGGCCGCCGAGCATCGTCGCGCCATCCCGCTTGTCCCGCGCGCCTTCTTCGACCTCGTTGAGCAAAATTTCACCGTCGTCGAACAACGCACCTGGGAATGGCTCACCGACATGCCCGCCGCCGGACGCTACGGACGCGGCTACGAGGTCGGCGGATATTTGTTGAGCTAGTACGCCTTTTCCTGAAAAGACAGGACTATTGCCTCTTTCCTTTCGCAAAAAAGACAGGATTTGCGATCTAGATTCCACAGGCACGTGCTCGCAAAATTCTTTCCATCAGGAAATGAGGGTGAGAATCGGTGCCTGATCAGTTCCATGGGGATTTTCCAGGGAAGTACAGCGTAGAAAAGAGCCATCACGAGCTGTCAAGCCGCACACCAGGCCGTTGCGCAGACTGGTAATAAGCTCACCATCCTCTACCACCAATTGCCCACCATCCCATCCTTGAGCAGTCCCCACGGTATTGGTAATTGTGCGCGGAATACTCTGGCTCCACGCTGATTTACCCGCTTCTGTAGTAAGCGCTATGATGTTCAGGCTCGGTGGGGGACCTGTGTAAAATGCAGCTATTGGTGCATAGAGTGACAACGTTTGGCGAGCGTAAATGAAACCGTCTCCTTCCTGGAGAAAGACAAACGCGGCAGGCCTCGGACTCTGATAATCCCACAACTGCGATCCATCACGGATGCTCAAAGCAGAGATGTGTCCTGCCTCGGAGCCAAAATAGATGGCGCGCTGGTCAATTACCAGAGAAGAAATGCGACCATCAATCGGTTTTGACACCCACTGCTGAACACCACTGCTCATATCAAAGGCGTAGATCAGGCTGGTGTGAACAGTATCACTATAATTAGCGATATCCTGGTGGCCAGGATATGAGAGGAATGTCGCGTAAATGCTTCCGTTCGCTGGCTGTAGTGCGAGAAAACTGGATGTATCTTTGTGCCAGGGCACCTGTTGCGTCCATTGTGGCTGGCCGTTTTCCGCATCCAAAGCAAACAGACGATTATCGACTGTGATATAGAGCCGCTGCGCAACGACACTGCTCATTTGTGTATAGCCGCTGGTGCCCTGATAGGTGTAGCTCCAGCGCATATGACCGTTCGCGCTCTCCAGAGCCTGAATATGATACGCTGGCTGATCATTTACCTGAATGTAGACAAGGCCATGAACGACCCGGGGCGTGGACAAGATTTTTCCCGAAGCCGGATTGCCAGGCAAAGATGGTCCCTTGATACCACTGTTCCCCCCATCAAGCTGAGAACGCCAGAGCAATGTTCCATCGCGAGCAGCCAGCGCGTACAGATAATGGTGCAATTGGTGAGTGACGGGATCATCTTCGCTTCCCCCAAAATAGATTCGACCATCAGCAATAGCCAGCGGCGACTCAATGCGTGTAGCCCAGGATGATAGAGCCTCGCCCGAAAGATGAGCATGCTCAACCCCTTGCATGGTCCAGGGAGCGCTCAGGGTATAGTGCCAGAGGAGAGTAAACTGCCCATCCTGGAGAGAAAGATGATACACACTATCACCAGTTGCCGCGTAAAAGCCAGGAGAGGCAGTATTCTGCTGGTTCCTCGGCATCACAAACACCAGAACGCCCCCCAGAATCCCAAGGCAGAGCAAAGCAGTGAACGTACTCAGGAAAGCTAGCTTTTTTCTGGCATGATGCACGGCGGAAGCCTCCTTCTAGACAGTATAAAAACCCATGAGAAAAGTGCCTGAATGAGCATCAATAACCAGATCCATATGATAAAAGGACATAGATTGTGCCTGCCTGTTGCAATTTTGCCATGTAATATGATGAGTTATCAAAATCAGTCTGTCAAGTAAATTTTCGCCATTATATTAACAAGAAACAATTTTCCCGTAA